>JANWYL010000128.1:281-8245 GCA_025056955.1 Sandaracinaceae bacterium
TCAGCAGCAAGAAACAGCATGTATGAACAAGCCCGTGACCTCATTCGCGAGGCCCGTGAGGCAGGGCTTCCGACCGTCATCTGGAGCTATCCCCGAGGAGGCATGAGCAAGCAAGGCGAAACGGCCCTCGATGTCGTGGCCTATGCCGCTCACATCGCTTGCCAGCTTGGCGCTCACATCATCAAAGTGAAGCCTCCAACTGCCCATATTGAGCGGGAAGATGCGAAAAAGCACTACGAAGGCATTCCCAAGGAAAGCTTGGCCGATCGGGTGGCCCACGTGGTGCGGGCAGCCTTCAATGGGAAGCGCATTGTCATCTTTTCGGGCGGCGAGGCCAAAAGCAAAGACGAGGTGCTTGACGAAGTCCGAAACATCCACCGAGGTGGGGGCTTCGGTTCAATCATGGGTCGCAACGCCTTTCAACGCCCCGAAAAAGAAGCCCTCGAGCTTTTGCGAGAAGTCATGATGATTTACAAGGGCTGAGTGCAGGGCCCCTGGTTATAGGTCTCTTTGGGCCTAAGATCCCCTTTCCACGTTGCGAAGGAGTGCCTCCTTTTTTTCCCAAAAAGGCGCCCGCACCATGACCGGTGGGCGCTCGCCCCGCTCGAAAGCATCAAGTGAACGGAGGGGTGGAGGCAATGAGGCAATGCCCTTGCGGACCCGTTTTTGTGCTGCCTCGAGAGGAGCAAAGGGTCGCACGCGCTTCCCTTGCCGCATGGCAGCCGAAAGAAGAAGGCGAATTTGGGCAGGAGGTGGAAGCGAAAGGTGCTCCCCTTCGAGGTTGCACAAGGGGCCATCTCGCGAGGAGAGATCATCTGCATCCCAAAGCCAATCAAAAAGGAAGGTGCCTTCCTGGTCCATGCAGCGCTCGACCTCAATGCGCCCAGGGATCGAGCGCTTATCTGGGTCTTCGCTGCGCTTGAAGCGTGGAACAAAGCGGCCACCCTCGTAAACAGCCGTCAGTTTATAGACACATCCAATTGCCGCCTGTTGCCCACCAGTGACAAGCCTCGTCCCCACGCCAAAGGCATCGATGGGTGCGCCCTTGCTCAAAAGATCGTCAATCAGGTATTCGTCCAAATCACCTGACGCGATGATTTGGGCTTGTTGAAACCCGGAATTGTCCAAAGCCACCCGCACCCTGCGTGAAAGCGTAAGGAGATCGCCTGAATCCAAGCGGATGCCCATAAGGCCCCCGGCCTTTTGGGCCACTTGAAGGGCGTGCCTTATGCCATGAGCCACCTCATAGGTATCGACCAGGTAGACCACCTCCTGACCAAATGCCTGAGCAAGCTTGGAAAACGCTTCTTTTTCGTCTGCGAAAAACTGCACCCATGAGTGGGCATGGGTGCCTTTCACGGGAATTCCAAACACCTTGCCTGCCAGCACGTTGCTTGTGGCCACACATCCACCGATGAAAGCCGCCCTTGAAGCAGAAAGAGCACCGTTTGGACCATGGGCCCGCCTGAGGCCAAATTCGATCACCGGCTTGCCACGGGCCGCTTGGACCACCCGCGAAGCTTTCGTCGCCACCAAAGACTCAAAACCGATCAAGTTCAGCAGCAAACCCTCAGCCAGCTGCGCCTGCCATACAGGTCCAGTCACACGCACCAAAGGCTCCTGCGCAAAAACGATTTCCCCCTCCTCCACCGCATCGATATCGCACCGAAACTCAAAATTGCGAAGAATTTCAAGAAAAGATTCATCAAAAAGCACCTCCCCATCGCTTCTCCTCAGGCTTGCAAGATAGGCGAGATCGCTTTCTTCGAAACGCAAAGATTCGAGAATCGACACCGCATCGTCAATGCCCGCTGCCACAACGTAGCTCCCTCCAAAAGGCGGGCGACGAAAAAAAAGAGAAAAACTTGCAAGCTCTTCGGCACTCCCCACGCGGTGATGGGCACAAGCCATCGTGAGCTCGTAGAGATCCGTGAGCAAGGCCAGCCCTTGGGGATGCACCACATCGACCATCCGTGAGCCTCCTTGTGCTCTTTTTAGCGCATTGCTTGGTGCAAAGACCCTGTGATCCGAAGCGCAAAAGCCGCTCCCCCAACACCCGCCTTCATCGCAGGCTCAAGCAACAACCCAACAAGCTCCTGGGGAGATGGAGAGGCGCGCTGCTCTAAAAGGCAGCCGACCGATTCAACGGCCGCGCTTGAAAAAGCAATGTCAGAACCGCCAAAAACGATGCTTGGAAGCTCAAGCCCCTTCGTGCAGTGGCTGATTTTTCCCCCTCCCACAATCCCCCGCTCATTCCCCTCGCGAGGCGTCAAACGCTCTGGCACTTTTTGGTGAAACACATAAACCCGACAAGGACCTGTGCTCAGCACATGCATCATCCCCTCAGAATCAATTCCCATCAAAGCCACCGCCAGATCAGGCTGAATCAACTCAATCAGTTGACCGCAAAGCACAAGCATCTCCTGCCGCATCACCCCAATCACGTGAACCAAGCGATCAGGCAATGATGAAGCCCTCGCACTTTGAAAGGCGTTGCAAGCGCTGGTGAGCACACGAGGCAAAATCAAAGGCCCAAAGCGGGGTAGTCCCATGAGCGAAAAGGCAACAAAAACAGAAGCATCCTCATCAACCAAATGCACCATGTGGCAGGTGATGGCCCCCTGACGAACCCTCGTTGGAACCGCGGCAAGGTAATGCTCTTTCATCATCTTTCATCCTTTGTCCATTTGGCATTCACTTATGCTGACCAAAGCTGCACCAAATGAACCAAAAATCAAAAAAAACAAAAAAAGCACAAACAAAGCCAAGCCAGGCCCAACTTCTGGTACAGTCTCAGGCATCCATCCTCCAAGTTCAATGCCCGCCAAGCGTTGGGCCCAGAAGCCAATAGAAATAAATCGAAAAGCAAATGGCATGGCACCAAACCCAAATTCGAATATGACAAAGTATATCAAGGATAGGAACCTTCCACTTTCTCCAAGCGCAACTCCGAAAATCAGTGGAATCCAAGTGTAACAAAAAGCCAAAAAAAACAGAGATATCATTACCCTCAATGAAATACCAAAAGAAGCAACCAAAAACATCGGATTGGAAAAATAAGATCCAAAAAGAAAAATCAAAAAAAGCAAACAAATCACCAAAGACGAGAGAGAAGAAATGGCTAAATGCTCAGCACATAACCATGCAAATCGTGGGATAGGACGGGTAAAAAAATAAGCGATCCTGTGTCTTTCTTCCGAGATCAACGCAACTCCAAGAGAAAACGGAAAAATAAAAACAAATAGATTGAAAAAGGCCAAACGGGTCGATTGCTCGAAAAACGCTTGGACATCATCCAGACCAGTAAGGTATCTGGCCAGGACTAACGCGAGCACACCGATTGCACCCCCTGCGCTGCCAAACCAAAAGCGTCGTGATCTCAGAATCCGTTTCAGAAAAAAACGAAAAAGAATCGCAATTGAAGAAGCAAAAGAAGGAGCAGGCATCGTCATGAATGACGCACATTTCGCTTGATCAGCTCTTGAAACAATGCATCGAGGCGGTCATCTGGCGAAACGATTGAATGGATCTCAAATTCTCCCAAAATCGCTTCTCTTAAAATCGATTCATAAAGCAAATCCGCATTTTTTGAAGAAAACTCGACAAGCGATGGGTCGAGGAACTCAATCTTTTCTATTTCATGAAAAGTCTCAAGCAATCGCAAAGCGAGCTCGCGGGGTCGATCGCATTCAACGCGCACGCGATGCACGTATCCCTGCAGCATTTCTCGAATGGCCTGTGCATCGCCCAAAGCGAGAAGGTGTCCTTTGACCAATAAAAGGATCTGATTGGTAAGCGCTTCGATTTCAGAAAGCACGTGGCTCGAAAAGAGGATGGTGGCCCCCTCTGCTCCCCGTCGATGGATTTCTCGCATCATTGCGTGGCGTGATAAGGGATCAACGCCTGCCATGGGCTCATCAAGCAAAATCACTTCTGGATCGTGAACGAGGGCTTGGGCCAGCTTGACCCGCTGCCTCATGCCACGGCTGTAGTTGCGCGCAGGGCGGTCCATGACCGGCCCCAGCTCCAGCTGCTCGAGAATGGCCCGTGAGCGAGAGGAGGCTTCTTCTCTTGAAAAGCCATTGAGCTCCGCCATCGTTGAAACGAATTCAAAGGCACTCATCTCCGGAAACACTGCGTCTGGCTCAGGGCAAAAGCCAATCCGCCCAAGCACCCGCGGATTGGCAAAAGGCGCTTCCCCGCACACTTCAATCCTCCCAAGGCTTGGAGCAATCAAGCCAGCAATCAGGCGCATGAGGGTGGTCTTGCCCGAGCCATTTGGGCCAAGGAGGCCCCATATTCCAGGCCCCAACTCAAAATCCAAGTTTGCCAGTGCCCTTACCCGCCCATGCCACCGTGACAAGCCGAGTGCCCGCACCTTGGGCATCATTTGAGCCTCCGAACCATCGATGCGACCCGCAAGTGGGTGAGATGAAAGCACAGCCCACCCAAAAAGATGAGCACCACCAGGGCAAAAAACCAGGAAACGCGAGCCTCAGCCCCAAGGCCTAAAAGCCCGCTTGTCACTGCATCAAAAAGAAAGAAAAGCGAAAACAGGCGAAACCAAGGAAAACTCCCACCTGAGTAAGAGTCAGCCAAAGCCACAGCAAGCAGCGGAACAATCCAAACGATCAACCATGTCACCACCCCCAAAGCGCGACTCGAAGAAAGCGAAGAGATGGCAATCGAAGACGAAGAAAAAACAAAAGCAAGAAGCAAGGAATGAAAAACAACGTGGAAAAATAAAAGGACCTCCTCTAAGCGGGCATGAGGAGGAGAAGTGGCCACATCAACCATTAAAACAAAGCCTCCAGCCGCCACGCTAAATCCAAAAATCAGAAGAAAAAGTGCACCCACCCGACCAATCATGTAGTGGATAGGAGCCAAAGGCTTTGAAAAGTAAAGCACAAAAGCCCGGTGGCTCATGTCATCGGCAATCGCCATGGCACCGCTTCCAAGCGTTACGAGGAAGGCAAAAATCACATTCGCATCTAAGACAAAATGGAGCACGTGACGGCTTAGCCTGCCTTCATCAACAAAATTGGGCAGATGGCCCACAAGCCCACGCAAAGCCACAAGCACAATCGCCCCAAGCAGGGGGTAGAAGGCAGAAGCCACGAGGGCAATTCGCACAAGCCAGTTTGCTGTATCTCGCAAAAAAGCAGCTCTCAAAATCACCCATGCCTTCACCCAAGAGGGTGAGCGAGGCCCTCTATACGGCAGGTACTCAAATTCACGAAGGATGGCCCTCTGGGATTGCGATGGGACTTCCCCTGAACCGGTCAACGGGCTCATGCTTCGATGGGATGGCTCAACTTGACTTGAATCCCGGGCACTTCATCGCCTTTGGAGGTGGGCTCTTTGAGCCCCAAGGCCTCGAGGGGATCGCCGCTCCACAGCTTTCCCCGCAGCATGAGGCTCCACATGCGGAGATCGCCAAAAAAAGACCAAATCGGGTACTCGAAAGTCGCTGGCCGGTTTTTCTCGAAAAAGAAATGACCAAGCCACGCGCAGCCATACGCAAATGCGACTCCTCCCGGAAAAGTCAAAGGGGCAGCAAAGCTCGGGATCGCCAAAAGCAAGGCCACGTGCTTCAATGGGGCACCTTTTGCCTCCTCCTCTGCCCCCAAAGTGGCGATGCTGCCAAAGGCTGCCATCGCTAGGGAAAAGCGCGTTGGCCGCATGATCAGGCTTGCCCCCAAAGAAGCCACCCACCCAGTTGTCCCAATAAAATGCAACCACCGCGAGCGCGGATCGCGATGCTGGGAAAGGTAATAGGGCCAAAACTCCTCAAAGGATTGAAAGCGCGGCTTCTCGTCCATGGCTTTGATTGAGCCTCAAAAGATCGCCTCACGCAAGAGGAGGCTTGGAGCCCTGATGAGCATGGTTGTTTTGAGCAAAAAAGGGATATGCCACCCAGCCCATGCCCACCACCACAAGCCCCGCCAACGACTCAGCCGGAGTACCCACAAAGATGTAAATGAGCACAAAAAGCGCCCCAAGCACATAGGCCAAAGGAAGCCATGGATACGCCCATACCCGGTAGGGTCGTTTGAGATCGGGCCTTTGGCGCCGCAACTCAAAAAGCGCAAGCACGGTGAGCGCGTTGAAAGCCAGCGATGCAAAGGTGACATAGGTGAGCAGGGCATCATAAGTCCCAGTGATGGCAAGCACACAAGACCAAATCGCCTGAATCCAAAGCCCTCCTGATGGAGTTCCAAAACGAGGGTGAATGCGTTTTGCATAAGAGAAAAAAAGGCCATCTTTGGCCATCGCATAAAACACCCTTGCACCACCGAGGATCAGGCCATTTACACAACCAAATGTTGAAACCAAAATCGCGATGGTGACACCCAACCTGCCCAACTCCCCCCAAATCCGGTATGCCGCCTCTGCACCAACCCTGTGCTCAGAAAGGTGTGGCATCTCTTCAATCGGTATTACCGCGAGGTAGCCAAACGTAACAGCAAGGTAAGCAAAGGTGGTGAGCACTGTTCCCCACGCAAGAGAGCGAGGGAGGTTGCGTTCCGGCTCACGGACTTCTCCGGCCACGAAAGTCACCGTGTTCCACGCATCGTATGCAAAAAGGGCCTTGCTCATCGCCGCACCCATTGCACCCAGAATCCCAACATGGGTGGCGTTTGGACCAAGAGGTGTACCCAAGCGCAAAGCCTGAAAAGGTTCTCCAACAACCAAACATGACAAAGCCAGAAAAAACACAGCCAACACCTTCATCAAGGTGAAGGTGTTTTGCACAAATGCACCCTCCCTCACACCCAACACATTGATCCAGGTGAGGAAGATGATCACCCCGCAAGCCAATAAACTTGCCGCAGGTAGGCGCCATTTTCCTATCGAAAGGAGCACGTGCTCTTCGCCAACAGGAAGACCAAGAAGCGCAAGGTGTTTGGCGAAGGCAATAGAAACCGCAGCATGAAAGCCGGTTTGGATCACAAGAAATAAGGTCCAACCATAGAGAAAGGCAGTGCGAGAACCAAAAGCCTCACGAAGAAAAAGGTATTGCCCACCGGCTTCAGGGAAAAGCGCAGCGAGCTCTGCGTAGGAAAGCGCACCCAAGAGGGTGAGAAGCCCTCCAAAAGCCCAAAGCCCAACAAGAAGCACAGGTGAAGCAACCCAACCTGCCATGATGGCAGGCGCAATGAAAATGCCAGATCCGATCATCGAGCCAACAATCAGGGCGACAGCCGAAGCCACACCCAAGCGCCTTTCAAGCGCTCCCTGCGGTTGGACTGCGTTGCCTTTTGTTGTTTCAACCTTTCCCTTGAATCCCAAACCCACATTCAAGGCAGGTTTTCCTCCTCGTCGATTTCGATTGGAATCTCCCACGCCTTGAGTTCAAGCGATTCGAGGGAAAGGCGCGCATCCATGAGGCGCTCTTCGCTCAAGCGCATGAGGTATTCGCGGATTTCCGGCACCACCTCGATGAGGCGCCAAAAAATCACCCGATCGAGAAAAAGCACCGTGCTTGGCCGAGTGGCCCTGACAGTGGCCGTGGCTGGACGTTGATCGATCAGCGAAATCTCGCCAAACACCTCACCTGGCCCAAGGGTGCCTAGGCTCAAGGAGGTTCCGCCGGTCTCTTTGATGACTTCGACCTCTCCCGCAATCACCACAAAAAGCCCCTTCCCCTCTTCCCCTTCGCGAATGATCACGGCCCCCTCTGGCACATCATGGCTGCTAAAACGCCGAAGAAGGGCCATGCGATTGGATCTGTCAAGGGGTGCAAAAAGGGGCGAAGTGGCGAGGATGTTGTTGAGGAGCCTTTCCCGAGCAAAATGATCGAGGGCGGAGGCAACCGAGGGCAATTCGGCGGCGATCTTTCTGAGGGCATCCTGATGGAATTGTAGGAGATCGCTTTCTCTGACCGCTTCGACGGTAGCGCTTCGGGGAGCAGCTGAAAGAAGGGCCATTTCTCCAAAGACAGCGCCATCGTGTAAGCGAGC
>JANWYL010000129.1 GCA_025056955.1 Sandaracinaceae bacterium
GCGCTACCTCGAGATTATCGAGATCCATCGACTTGAGCTTGAGCAGACCCAAACTCCTTCGCATCGGGTCGCGATTCTGCTTGGAATGGCCACGATCTACGAGCACCTTATCGGCGATATCGACGCAGCGATCGAGCATTATCGAGCAATCCTTTCGATCGATCCCAGCCATCGACATGCCATCGCTTCACTGATTCGAGCAGCCGAGCGAGCCGAGCGGTGGGATGTCGTGGTATTTGGTTTGGATCGCGAAGCAGAGCTTGAAAGCGCAGCAGAGCGGCGAGTCGAATTGCGGTACAGAGCAGCTGAAATCCTTTCGAGAGAGCATCCAGATGAGGCCATTTCTCGCTTGATGGCAATCCTCAAGGAAGCACCTGGTCACCGAAAAAGCATTGAATTGCTTGGAAGCCTCTTTTTTCGGCTTGGAAGATGGAAGGAGTTGATTGGGGCAAGAAAAAGGGAATTTGAGCTTCTTGAAGAAAGCACAGATCGTGCTCAGGTGGCCTGGGAAATTGGGGTGCTTTTAGAAGAGCGTTTGGGAGAGTTCGAAGAGGCCCTCTTTTGGTTTGGCCGGGCATTTGAACTCGATCCATCAAGCCGACTCTTTGCCCGAAAGCTTGAAGCGAAGCTTCTCAAAAAGGGTGCCCAAGCCCAACTGAAGAAGCTTTACGAAAAAGAAATTGACGCGTTGCGTCATGCTTCAGACCATCTGCCTTCAGGTGAACAAAAGCAGAGGCTTTCCTGGGCAGCAATGCGCCTGGGTCAGGTCCTCGAAGAAAGTGGGGCGCCTTTTTCAGAGGTTTTGGCTGCCTATCGGGCTGCCACATCCCATGGGGCCCTTCGTCCAGGGGCTTTCGATGCGTGCGCGAGGATTTTGAGGTTACAAGGGCGTTTTGATGAACTGATTGTCCTTTTTGAAGAAGAAGCAGAACGGGCCCAAGGCAAACGCAAGGCAGCGCTTCACATCGAGGCGGCACGCATCGCATGCGAAAATGCCCACGAGCTCGAGCGGGCCAGGGTGCTTTATGAAAAAGCCATCTCCAGTGCCCCGGCTTTGCGTGGAGCTTGGCTTGGTCTTGAGGAGCTTTTGCGCCAAAGCGGAAATCAAGGCCTTGCTGAGGTGCTTGAGGCCCAAGCACGGCTCTTCGATGCCCAAGGGGCTCGATTGGCTGCACTCTACGAAATCGCGCTTGGCGATGGGGCTTTGTCGGCCCGTGTGGAGTGGGCCCTTCAGACGCTGCTTGCGATTCGCCCCGAAGATCCTCTTGGAGGTGAGCTCCTTCTCAGGGCCGCCCTGCGCCATCGGCACCTTCCGCTTCGGAGGCTCTATGAAAAAACACGGGCCACTTGTGAAGAAGACCCTTCGATTCGTGCGCTTCATCTCGCTTGGCTTGCTTTTGAAGAAATCGAAAAAGATCCCCTTTCCGCTTTCACTCGATTCGAAGAGGCTGCTCGTTTTGATTCCTGCTCGGTCCGATTTGCCAGGGGGCGCCTTAGGGCTGCCCAAAAAGCCTATGAAATGGGTCTTTTAGGCCCGGAAAAACTGGCCGATGCCTTGAGCACCTACGCCCGCTTTGAGCATGATCCTGCCAAGCGGGCGGCGCTTTTGATTGAAGCTGGCCTTCTTCGGGAGAAAAAGGAGGCCCATCGTGCCCTTCTCGATTTTGAGGAAGCGCTGGCCATTGCACCTGAGCGAATTGAGGCGGCCCAAGGGTTAAGCCGGATTTGGCTCAGCCGTGGGGAGACCCATCGCGCCATCGATGTGTTGAGGAAGGCTGCGCACAAAAGCAAGCGGTGGGAGTGCTTCTATGAGATTGCAAAAATTCAATTGGAGGTGCTCGGCGATCTTCCACAAGCGATGGCCACCATTTCCCTGGCCCTCACCCAAGTTGGGGGAAATGAAAACCTTCTTCTGCTTCAAGCCGAGCTTTGGGAGAGAGAAGGGCAGTGGCGTGCCGCCTTGGCAAATTGGCTTCTTTTGGCCAAAGAAAGCAAGCAGCCGCAGGCCCGCCTCGAATATCACATCCGGGCCGGAAAGCTCCTTTTGGAGCGGTTGCATGCATTCGAAGAGGCCAGGTTGTCTTTTGAGGCGGCCCTCGCCATCGCTGAAGATGGAAGGGCCCTCCGGGGGCTGATCGAGGCCTTGGTTGGCCTTGGGCGCTTCATCGAAGCGCTTGGGCCAGCGGAGCGCTGGGTTGAACTCAGCCGGGGCACAAGCGAAGAAGCCGAAGCCTGGCTGCTTTTGGCCCGCGTGGCCCAGGGGAAGGGCGATTGCAATCAAATGCTTGAAGCCGCCGAGCGGGCCCTGGCCATCGGTGGGTTTGAAAGCCCAAGCCACGCCTTCTTTGAAACGCTTCTTGCCCAAAGCTCTCCCGAGCAAAAAAGGGCGCTCTTTGAAGCCATGGCCCATGCCCTTCGAAGCCAAGCCGATCGGGGCCACTTGCCTCCTCTTGGCTATGCGAAGCTCGTTCACATCCTTGTGCGGGAGCTCAATCGCAGCAAAGAAGCGCTCGAGCTTGTCCACGACGCATTGCGTCATCATCCAGAAGATGGCGCCCTGAGGCAAACGCTGATCCGTGCCCTTCTCGATTGTGGTTTTTATGAAGAAGTCCTTCGCATTAGCGAAAGGCGCCTCGTTGAAAACCCTCTTGAAGTTCAAGCCTGGGCTGAGCTTGCGATGGCCCTTGAGGGATCAGAGCGCAAGGCGTATGCCGAGAAGGTGCACGCGTTTTTGACCTCAAGCGGGCTTCCTCCGCCTCGGCCTTTGTCAGGCGAAATGAGCCTCGAGCAGCTTCTCGAGATTGCGGGCGTGCATCCTTCTGGAGCCTATGCGCTCCTTCTTCTCCTCACCGAAGTCCTCCCTCGCCTTTACCCGACTGATCTTGAGGGCCATGGCCTTTCTGCAAAAGATCGCCTTCCGCCTCGCAGCGCCCATCCCCTGCGCTCCCTTTTTGAGCGCGCTGCTTTGCATTTTGGCGGCCTCGCTTTTGAGTGCTTTGTGCACCGGAGCCGCTCAAAAGGCATTGCAGTTGAGCTTGGTGAAGTCCCCGTCATTGTTGTGCCTTTTTGGCTTAGCGAGTTGCCTGAGGCGACTCAGCTTGCCTGGGCCCTTCGCACGATGGCCTTGCTTGCCATGCGCATGGGCGCGCTTGAAAAGCTGGTTTTAAGAGAGATTGAGCGCCTTGCCGCTGCGGCCATTCGCATTGTCAAAACCGATTTTCGAGTCCCATGGATTCCAGATGAATCGCTCGAAGAGCAAGCCAATGGCCTTGCAAGGCACCTCTCCCGTCGCTCCCGCCGTTCGCTTGAAGAGCTGATCGCCCGCCACCCATTGACTTTCCCAAGCGATGTCCAAACGGCTGTTGAGCGGTTAATCCGCGGTTCTTGGCGAGCCGCATTGCTCATCAGTGATGACCTAGAGGCTGCTTTTGACGCAATGCGTTACTCTTCCGGTCTCCCCTCAGAGCTCAGCCGCATTCAAGCCCTTGGCCAGCACCCCTTCGCTTCCGAGCTCTTGTGCTACTACGCTTCGGAAGAGGCGATGGGGGTGCGAAAAAAGCTACATTCCCCTTGAGAGCGACCATGCCCACGATTCGCACCCTCATCGATGCGCAAGCCATCGCTTACCGTGTAAAGTCCCTTGGCGCTGCGATAAGCCATGCCCATAGGGGCCACGATCTCGTGCTCATCTCCGTGCTCAAGGGCAGCTTCGTGTTTGCTGCTGACCTCGTACGGGCGATTGAGATCCCCATCGCAGTCGATTTTCTCGCCTGCCAAAGCTATGGGGCTGGGACCGAGACCAGTGGTGTGGTCAAAATCACCCACGATCTCACCCAGCCCATCGAAGGGAAGCACGTGATTGTCGTCGAGGACATCATCGATACTGGCCTCACGATGAGTTACCTCCTTTCCAACTTGGAAACCCGCAAGCCTGCTTCCCTTGAAGTGTGTGCGCTTTTGCACAAGCCTGCTCGCTCACGGGTCAAGGTGCCAATCCATTACCTGGGTTTTACCATCGAAGATGTGTTCGTTGTGGGCTACGGCCTCGATTTTGCCGAGCGCTATCGAAATCTCCCCTATATCGGCGTGCTGGAGGAGGAAAGGTGAGCAGCAAGCGCCTTGAAATGCTCGAGCGTTTGATTGCCCAAGGCACGCGCGATCCCTTTCATCACTATGCTTATGCCCTTGAGCTTCGATCGATTGGAAAGTCCGACGCCGCTTTCGAGAAGCTCAAAGAAATTGTCAAGCAATTTCCTGAATACGTTCCTGCATATCTTATGGGGGCTCAGCTGGCTTTCGACCTCGGCCGGTTTGATGAGGGAATGGCCATGGCGCAAGCGGGAATCGAGGTTGCAGAGCGTAGCAAAGACAGCCGCACCGTGCGAGAATTGATGGGAATTATCGATACGGCGCGCAAAAAGGAGGAACGATGAAACGGCGGCCTAACCCACGGAGGAGGGCTCTTTGGGTGATATGGCTCTGCGCTTCGTGCCCTTCGCCTGCTCCTCAACCAAGCGATGCGTTTCGCGGAGAAGATGCATCGGTTGATGGAGGGATTGATGGGGGCGAGATGCCCGATACAGGGCGTGATGCCTACGTGCCAGATGGAGGCCCGCCTTTGCCCATTGCTTTTGGAAGGCCAGGGCCTCTTCGCGGCGATTCCGGGCGCCGAAGCTTTCGCTTTGGTGCTGCCACTGCCGCAACCCAAATTGAAGAGACCAATCGCCGAACGGATTGGTGGGCATGGACGGCGCCACGAAGCGAGGGTGGTCTTGGCCGGGGCCACGATTACGTGGGCGATGCCGTGCGCGGCTACACGAAGGCCATTGAAGACATCCGCCTCCTCCGCGAAATGCACCTCGATGCGTACCGCTTCTCCATCGAGTGGGCCCGCATCGAACCCGAGCGCAACCGAATCGATAACGAGGCCGTCCAGCACTACCGGCGCTTCCTTGAGGAGCTCAGAAGCGCTGGAATTCGCCCAATGGTCACTGTGCACCACTTTTCCAACCCCCTTTGGGCCGATGATCCGCGGATCGATCCAGCAACTTGCACCGAAAGCGCAACGCAGCTCTGTGGTTGGGGTCACTCTGGGCCAGCGCTCGTTCAAGAAATCGCCGAGCACGCTGCCTTTTTGGCACGCACCTACGGTGATCTCGTCGACGAATGGTGCACGATCAACGAGCCTGTCAACTACGTCCTTGCCGCCTATGGTGTTGCCCAGTTTCCCCCTGGGAGGAGTTGGTTGTTGAGCGATCGCGCTCGCTTCATTCAAGTGGTTGAAAACTTCATGAACGCCCACGTTGCCATCTACCGTGCAATTCGCGAAAACGACACCGTTGACGCAGACGATGGAGACGGCGTGCCTGCCCTCATAGGGATTCCCCTCTCGGTGGCCTATTGGATTCCAACGCGAAATGGCATGCCGAGCAATCACCCAGATGATCTGGCAGCGGTCGAGCGAATCAACTACCTCTACCACTTTCTCGTTCCCGATGCGGCGCTGGATGGGCGTTGGGATCCCGACCTCGACCCCAGCACTTCAAACATTGAAACGCGTGAGAGTTGGCGTGGAACCATCGATTGGCTTGGGCTCCAGTACTATTTCCGCACTGGGGTGACGGCCTCGCCGGCCCTTTTGCCACTCGTGCGGGCCACCCCTTGTTTCCCCCCGCTTGACAGCGGTGCTTGCCTGCGGCCGGAGTTCCGTGACCCAACCCACTACGTTTCGGCCATGCGCTATGAATTCTATGCCCCTGGCTTTTACGAGGTGGTGATGTCTTTCCATCGCCGCTATGGCCCTCGACTTCCTCTCCTTGCCACTGAGTCGGGAATTGCAACAGAGGTTGGTGCGCGTCGTGCCGAAAACATCGTTCGCATTCTCGAACAGATCGGCCGCCTTCTGGATGAAGGTGTCGATTTTCGGGGCTACTACCACTGGTCGCTCATGGACAACTTCGAGTGGGCAGAGGGCTTCGTTCCTCGTTTTGGGCTCTACCGCGTCGAGCGAAGTGGGGATTATCCGCGCACTCCAACCCTTGGGGCCATGGTTTATGGCGAAATCGTGCGGGGCCGCACCTTGACAGAAATGCATCGGCGCATGTATGGAGGCCTCGGTCCGATGACACCAGAACCTTAGGCCATGGACAGGCAAGATCCTCTGTGCTATAAGGGGCTTCTGCATTTGCCGCCTTAGCTCAGAGGTGAGAGCAACGGTTTCGTAAACCGTAGGTCCGGGGTTCGAATCCCCGAGGCGGCTCTTTGCTAAAAAGTGCGAGAGGGTCAAGCGAAAAGGTAATGGCGAGGGGCAAAAGGTGCGATGGTTGAGGATGAGACTTGGTGATAGGGGGGTGAGGAGCTTTTTGCAATGAATGGGCTTGCGATTTCGAAGTGGTGATATGCTCCAAAGCCATGATTTGAGGAAGGTGAGATGATCAAGGTAAAAGCGGTCTTCGAATTGGTGAATTGAAAGGTGCATGAGGGTGAATATGCTTGGTTGGTTCAGATTCGGGAGTAAAGATCGATGGTGTGGCGGAGGATGGCTTATCTTGGGGTTGGTCTCAAGAAAAGTCTTGGAGTGGAACTTCCTGCACCTCGATCCGTGAGATGACGTAGGGGGACCCATCAACTTGGTGCATGAGATGGAGAGATGAGGTGATGCCTGCTAGGAATTTCAACGCAAATCCTCAATCCTTTTGGGTGGCGGGTGCCGATTTCCACTTTACCTCCCAAAATCTCCGCCCTTTCTCTCATTCCACCCAGGCCATGCCCGCTCCACTTGTTGGGTGAGTCACCATCACCCATTTCAAAATCACCGTCATCTTCAATGGTCAGGTTGATGTGGTTGTTTTTTTCTATGATGGTGATCCAGAGCGTTTTTGCACCTCTGGCATGACGAGCCACGTTGGTCATCGCTTCTTGGACAATCCGATACAGCGCGGTTTCAACCGTTGTGGGGAGGCGCTCCTTGATGGTGATTTCACAGTGCACATCCAGCAGTTTCCCAAGTTGCAGGTGTTCCATGAGGTGGTTGATCGCACCGGTAAGGCCAAGGTCATCAAGCACTGCAGGGCGGAGTCTGGCAATCGAGCGCCGCAACTCTTCGATTGCCAACTCGACTTGGGTGGAGATGCCTTCAATGCCACGCACAAAGTGAGGAAGGTGCTCGCTCGATAGGCCTCCGCTCATGAGGGCTTGGCTTTTCAATACCTCTGCTTGGATGCGGATGGCTGCCAGTGCCTGGGCCACGCTGTCATGGAGATCGCGGGCAATCCCCTTACGTTCTTCTTCTTGGAGAGCGAGTGCGGCGAGGCGAAGCCCATGCACCCTTTCCTCTGCATTCCGCTCGGCGAGTTGATGGATGAGCTCCGCAATGCGCGACTCTGCTTTTTGAGCGTTTCGAAGGGCCACCCGATGGACAAGGGAGGCGAGCACTGCTGAGAGCATCCCAAAGAGCGCAAGGAGATTGAGGGCCTCGCGGCGCACCCGAGAAGGGGTCGAGGCGACCCACACTGCCCCCACTTCCTCCCCACCCACGACGAGGGGCGCGTGCGTCCAAATCAAAGGCCCTTGAGAGGGCTTTTTCGCATTTTCATCGATTGGGATCCCCTCTTCGTCAATCACGTCGATCCGCACAAGATCCACACGGCTTTGGAAGTGCCTGAGGTGATCGACGATTTTGATGAGGTCATAGCGCCAAAGAACCGGTTGCTCTTCGGCGATCCGAGCGAGCACCTGTGCAGCTTCCGTGGCAAGGGAGCTTGCGCGTTCGCGGAGCTCGCGCATTTCAACCACATAAAAAGCAAGGGGTGGTGCCGCGCTTAGCAAAAAAGCCCAAAGCCAAAGCAAAGGGGTGATTTGTTTGCGGATGGCCTTGGCGATCGCATCGCGATCGTCCAAGCCTGTCAATTTTGTTTTCGTTGAGTCTGTCACACTTTTCAAAGGTGTGGGTGAATCAACTGGGGAAGGCATGGTGATTGGCGTTATGGCTGCTTCCGATCCAGGTGATTTGAAGGGTGATCGAAGGGCCAGGGCAAGGCACCCATCGAGACGATGATTTGCCTTCCCTTCTCCGATCGCGAAAACTCGATGAAGCGCACGGCGAGTTCGTCGATGGGTTCAAGCGCCACAAAGGAAAGCTCCTTGAAAAAAGGGTAGGTGCCATCTCGAACACCCTCTGGAGAGGGTAAGCGGCCGTCAATCGCAACGATGCGTGCTGTCGGCGCTTCGACCCGCACCTG
>JANWYL010000012.1 GCA_025056955.1 Sandaracinaceae bacterium
GGGACAGCAACTTCCAAATCGGCCCAACTTCGCTTCGGAGCCTATCTGCTTCTTGCAGGCGGCCTTCTCGGATGGCTTTGCGCGCGCCAAGATGGCAGAGATCCGGAGCACTCATCCCTTTAGAACCAGCGCTTTCCCACAAAAGGTCGAGAAGGGAGCGCTCGCCTTTTAATTCCGCAAGATGTGCCCGCTTTGAGAGCTCGCTTTCGCTCAATTGGCTCGCTTCGCCATCAACGACCAATCTGCTTGGCTCCCCCCTGGCCAGAACCTCAGCCAGGGAGCGGAGGTAAGGATGAGTGGGGTCAATGCCTTGGGCCTTTTCAAGTGCTTGGGCTCCTTTCGTCGTGTTTCCGCTTCGGAAATGGGCCCGGGCCGCAGCTGCCAAGTGGAAAAGTGCTGCCTCTTTGCTTTCCACGAACTCCGCGATTTTCTCATGGGCCAAGCCAAGCAATTCATCGTCGCCAGCTCGCAAAGCAAGCCAGCGAACGAGGTCGGGAAGCCAAGGAGCTTTTGCGCCATCAAGCAGCTTCCGACTGATGGCCGTGAGTTCATTCAGGTTGCCTGTTCTCCAATACCGGAGGCCAAACAATAAAATTGCACAGAGGCTTTTTTCATCGCTTGGCCTTGCAAGTTGCCACTCTGCCCAAGCGGAAAGCACTTTGCAAAGGGTCGTTTCTTGTTGGGCTGCATTAGCAAGCAAAACCAAATCCAGCCAAAAATCTTCTTTCAGTTTGGGTTGAGGCATTTCCTTGAGGAGGGCGAGCAGGCGTTCGATTTTGCTTTGGACGGCGCTTCCGTCCCCAAGGGCAGAAGCGACCCCAATTCCTTCTTTCAATGCCTCAATCCTTTCTTCCCAAGGGCGATTGGTGTCTGTGGCAATCGATTCGAGCGATTGGATGCGGAGGCGCAGGGCTTCTTCATCTGAGGAGACGCTTGCGGCCAAGACCATCGGGGCAAGGGGAGCGATCGCCCGTGCCTGTTCAAAGTGATGGATGGCATCGGTTGCGCGGCCAATCCCTTGGGCAGCTCGTCCTGCAAGAAGATGAAAGCGGGCGGCCAGTCGGCCAAGCGCTTTTCCATGAAGCTCGAGAAAGTGTTTCGAGGCATGGAAGAGCAATTCCTGGTCGTTGGCTTCGGCGCTCGCATTGATGAGCTCAACCATCACGAAAGGATCGCCTGGAGCCAAATCCGCCCCACGCCTTGCGTTTTTCAAAGCCCTCTGGGCATCGCCGAGCCGAACGCGGCAAAGGGCAGAAGCTTCAACCAAAAGAGCGCTTGCAAAGAGGGGGTCTTCGGAAGAGGCAGCGAAACCCTCAAGGGCTTCAACCACCTCTGCCCAATTTCCCCTTTCTCGGGCTTTTTGATCGAAAATCGCCCATAGCGGTGCCGATTTTGGCTCGATTTCGAGGGCTTCTTTGAGGATTGGAAGGAGGTCTTGCTTTTGTTCTTCTTTGCGGCGTATCGCCTCGCTGAGAAGATGCCATCGGAGCCCTGGATCGCGAGAGGTGCGGGCTCGGCCAAGAAGCGCTTTCTGCAGTGCCTCTTCCTCTCCCAGCACTCGCGCCACCCACTCAAAAAGGGCCCAAGTGGAGGCAAGGCGCGAAGTGGCATCGATTCCTTGCCCGAGTGCCGCTCGTGCTTCCTCAGCTGATTGATTGAGCCACGCGATGAAAGCAAGGTCGGCCAAGGCATCCGCTTTTTCGCTCGGAGAAGGGGCTGAGTTTGCCTCTGCCTCGTACAACCGAGAAAGGTTTCGATAGGAGCGCTTTCCTTCGAAGTGATCGATTAGAGCGTAAAGCGGTACCCGAAATGAGGGATCGATGTTGAAAGAAGCCAGTAGCTCTTTTGGGGGAGGCGCGTGGCGACCAAGCCCGCGATTCAGCAGGCGACCGATTGCATCAAGCAAAACCGCTCGCCGGAGACGCTCATCACCGCTGCCCTCAAGCTCGCCCCTAAGCTCTGAAATCAACTCTTCAGATGCAGCCAGAGGCAATGACATCGAGCGCAAAATCGAATCTCTGCCCATTTGGGAGAATTATATTACCTTTTGCACCTGTCAGTTCTGCCCTTTTTCAAGCACCGCCTTTCACGCGCCAATCAGGACCGAAAGCCGCTCGAAACGGCGCGCGATTTCACTCCACGTGAATGGATTTTTCCCGCTCAACAACGCTGTTGCTCCGATTCGCTCCCATCTGACTAGCACGGTTTCTCTCAGGTGGTAGGCGCTCTTTGCGTGCATGGCCAAGCGCTTTTGTTGTTCAATCGCCATGGCCTGCTGCCCTGAGCGGATGGCTGCCCTGTGCCTTATTGCGAGCTCCCACCCTTTTCGCTCTTCCTGTTCAAGCCAGCCAATCGCTTCATCGAAACGCTCTAAAAGCAGGCGGAATGAAGGAGAAGGGAGAGCCAGGGTCGGCCGACTTTGATTTTGAACTTTGCTGATTCCATCAATCAAGGCTTGTTCAAAATCCTCTCTTGGCACAACGCTCTCTTCCCCCCGCTCGCTCACCTGGATTTCTGTTCCCGCTTCCACACGGATTGATTTGAGGACACGCCGAAGATCGACTTCTCCTGTGAACACTTCCGCATGGCCTGAACGGACAAACAGGTGGGTGCTTCCATTTCCTTCAGTCCACACGATGGCTTGGCTTCCTTCACCCAGCTCGATGGTGGATGTGGGGGTTGAGAGACGCAGCGGGCGGTGGCTGGGCCCATGCCCAGTTTTTTCGGCCTTGATCAGAACCATGCCCCAACCAAGCCAAATCCCGCGGGCAGGTGCCTTTGCAATCAAGATCTCCGACGGGGCCCACAAGGTGATCTCTGTGGATGAACATCGGATTTTCGCAATCCCACTTAAAACTTCGAGTGTCTCACCTCCTTTAAGCACATGGCCTGGAAAAGCCACTCCCTTTTGCACCCACACTTGGCCATCGATTTTCTCGATTTGGACTTCACCAAGCCAGGGTGCGCTTTCCTCTTTTTCACTCTTCTTTGGGGTCTTGGGCTCGGGCCCTCTTTCGAGCAAGCATCCACCCACCACAAGCCATACAACCACAACGCCTGCGTGTTTCAGGCCAAGGCTAGGCATGGTTCTCCACATCTTCATCGAGGATCAACATCGTCTCATCAAAGCCTTCTTCTGTTTCTCGATCCCGAAGTGCCAAAAGATCCCTGGCTTCGCTGAGTTCCATCGAAGTTGAGCGCAAGCGGCCCGCAAGGACCATGAGAAAGCTCCACAAGAGCTTTACCGCAATCGAGTGGTCTTGCCTTACCAGGTCGTAGAAGTCTTTGCGCTTAACTACGATCAGCGCGCTGTCTTCGCTTGCAATCGCATCAGCGCTTCGCGGTACTCGGTCAAGCAGGGCCATCTCTCCAAAGTGCTCCCTCGGGCCAAGCTCGGCGAGCAGGGTGCCAGCCGATTCGATGCGGATCTTTCCCTTGAGCACAATGAATAGCTCGTCCCCTGTTTCGCCTTCGCGAACAACATAATTGCCCGCTCGCACCTCGCGGACCGAAGTCGCATTGAGCACCCGAACGAGTTCTTGGTATGTCAAAAATCGGCAAAGGGGGCTTTGGTGCAAGGTTTCGATGCGGAGATTGAGCTCTTGGGCAAGGGTTGCGCCTTGGTCTTGGGCCTCGGGGATCGAGACAACAATTGCTGTGATGTTGTCTTTTCCGCCTCTTTCATTTGCGAGGTCAACCAGAAGCTGGGCGATCTTTTCGTCAGGGTACTCGCTAAAAATTTTCGCAAGCTCTGCGTTTTCAAAGTAGCCGTGCAACCCATCGGTACAAAGGAGGAAGCGATCACCGGGGAGAACGTCAAAATCCAATGTATCAACATCGACACTTTCATAGACACCAACTGCACGCGTCACGGCGTTTTTGTGTTGAATCTGTTCGATCTGCTCTCGGGTAAGCCGCCCGCGCTTGAGAAGCTCATTGACGAGAGAATGGTCTTCGGTGAGCTGGTAGACAGAAGAGTCGCGGATGAGGTACACCCTGGAGTCGCCAACATGGGCGATAAAGCCTCTGTTCCCGGCAATGAGAAGGAGGGCAATTGTTGTCCCCATCCCGCGTTTGGATTCGTCGCGTTGCCCTTCCATGTACACTTCGCTGCAGGCGTTTTGTACCGAAGCAGTGAGGAGCCGCATGATGTCTTCTCGACCGACCCCGCTGCTTTGGTTCTCAAAGGCAGCGATAAGGTCCCTTTCTCGGGCGAGGCTTTCCCGCACGGCACGAGCGGCCAAATTTGAAGCGACTTCCCCAGCCGCGTGGCCCCCCATTCCGTCGCAAACGATGAAAAGACGCAGTTTTTTATCCACAAGGAAAGCGTCTTCGTTGTGGGTACGCACCCGACCCACGTCTGTCACTGGCCAAAAGCGGATGCCGTCTCGGGTGATTGAGGAAGTTTGTGCCCTTGTTGTCATTGGATAAAGCTTCCCCTCAAAAGAACACTTGGACAACAGCCAAAAACCAAACTAGTACTCCGCGCTTTTTCGGGGGGATTGAAGAATAAAATCCCCTGTGTGCTTGATGCAAATGCAATTTCTTCCTGCCTCCTTGGCCTTATAGAGCGCCTGATCGGCCGCTTCGATCAGGTCTTCTTTTGAGGCCACGCATGGGCTTGGATAAAGCGCAATTCCAATCGATACAGTGAGGCTCAAGGGCCCTTTTTCCGTTTCAATCGCTTGGCTTGCAACCGCTTGGCGCAAACGTTCGGCTGCACTCGCTGCACCAGCCAAAGAAGTGTGGGGAAGCAAAACCACAAACTCCTCTCCGCCATAACGGACGACCACATCCGAGATTCGGAGGGCATTGCGCAGCCTCTTTGCGACTTCGCGGAGGACACAATCACCCGTTACATGCCCAAAGCGGTCATTCACTTCCTTGAAGCGATCGACATCGATAAAGGCCACACTCAGTGGTTCTTTGTGGCGCTCTGCTCGATGCCATTCTTCGCTCAATCGCTGACGAAAATAGCGGACATTGTAAAGGCCAGTCAATTCGTCTTGGAGTGCAAGCTCCACAAAACGATCACGGCTTCTTGCGAGGGAATCGAATTTGTCCTTGATTCGAAGCATTGCCTGAAGCCGCGCAATCAGTTCCTCCTCATCAATTGGCATTGTCACACACTCGTCGGCCCCAACTTGGAGGCCTTCAATGCGCATGTTGCGCTCTTCTTTTGAGGCAATGAGGATGATTGGCACAAAGGTGCTTTCTTTTGCCCTAAGGTGAGGGAGGGCCTGAAGGCTTATCCTTCCATTTTGGCTTGGGTGGAAAAGGACCACATCTGCAAGGGACTCAAGAGGGCACTCAATCGCTTCGACAGAAGGAAGCGCAAGGCCTCTCAGACCATGCCGCTCGAGCAAGGTGAGGATTTTACCTTGCTCGCTCTCTTCTCCTTCAAGCACAAGCACACGCACCTTGCGCTCACCAAAGGGTGTGTTCCTTGCTTCAATCACACTCCCCGGCATTTGCATCAAGGGGACACTATGGGGGGTGGAGGAAAAACACAAGGCCCCTCATCGCAGCTTTTCGAGGAGGCTTCTTTCAAGGCTTTTTCGAAGGGGAGCGAGGTGCCGAAGGGGGATTTGGCTTTCCCAAATCACCCGGAGGAGCCATTTGGTTTCCTTTCCCTCTGGCAAGCGCACCCATAAGCACGCGCCCCACCTTTCGACTTCGCACCCCTTTCGGCGCAAAAGGGCAGCGGCTTTGTCTGGGTCTCCCTTCACCCTCACCTCGACGCTCTGCGATTCCCGAGCCAAGAGAAGATCAATTGGGCCAGCATATCGCAATTGCCCCTGACTCAACACGATCACTTGATCGCAGATGCGCTCAACATCCGAGAGGATGTGGGTTGAAATCACCACGCTTGCTTGCGTTTTTTGAGGGAGAAGGGCAAGAAGGCCCAGCATCTCCTCGCGCCCTTGGGGGTCAAGCCCGCTTGTCGGTTCATCAAGAAGCAAAAGCTCAGGCGAGGCCACAAGCGCTCCAGCCAACATCACCTTTTGCCTTGTGCCAGTGGAAAGCGAGGCAATGCTTCGATGGCTCACTTCTCCAATCCCAAGGTGATGGAGCATTTCGTGGGCCCTTCCAATCGCTTCGCGCCTTGGAATCCCCGCGAGTTCTCCTGCGAGGGTCAGAAAGTCCAAGGCACTGAGGTAAGTGAGCACCGCATTTTCTTCAGGCATGTAACCAACACGGGAGCGGAGGGCAAGGGGATCTTCGGTCACATCGATGCCAAGCACAAGCACCTTCCCCCTCAAGGGGGGAATGAGGGCGAGAAGGGTTTTGATGAAGGTCGATTTTCCAGCCCCATTTGGCCCAAGAAGGCCAATCACCCCCTTTTCCACTTTGAGCGATGGGATTTCAAGAACCACCCCTTCACCATAACTCACCTCGAGGCCTTCGATCTGAATGATGGGTGACACCTTAGGGGTAAAGCTTGGCTCACCCACGCAACTTTGCAAGCATCGTTGGTTGATACCAAAAGAACCTCTTATTCCTCTTCGCTTTCTGGAAATTGATCATCGAGGGGTGGGAGGTGATTCGAGAGATCCTCGATCACCTCGTTTTCGATCCCTTCTTCATCCCCGTTATCTCCAATCCACTCACCCTCGTCCAAGTTTTCAATCGGGATATCAACCTCACCCTGTTCCCCTATCCATGATTCCCCTGGCTCGAAAAACGCTTCTTCATCCCATGGTATTTCGGCTGCCTCTTCTTGACCAAGGAGGCTTTCACCTTCTGGATCTGCGATTTCTGCTTCCAGCTCAAAGTTTTCAAGTCCTTCGTCGATATCGATTGAATCGCCATCTTCGACCATATCGCTCCAATCGATTCCATCGCAACCCTCCTCACTCCCCTCAAGGGGAGGGCCTTCAAAGAGGTCGTCGTTCTTTTCTCGATCCTGGGAGCTCATGGTGCCTAAACCGAAATTGAGCCTTTTCGAAAATCGCTTGGAGCCAGAAGAACGTTGATGCAAACAGGTTTTCCTTGTTTCGAAAGCCGCTTGGCCTCTTCGAGGACGGCCCCTATTTCGCTTTCTTTTTCGATGCGGAGGCCAAGGGCGCCATAGCCTTGGGCGACGCGTTCATAGTCGGTATCGCGGAGGATCGTGCCCACAGGGTCACTGAGGATTTCTTTCTGCTCCCTTGCGATCTGGGACCAAGCGGCATCGGTTCCCACAACCCCAATTGGCGCAAGGTTGTGCCGCACGAAGGTATCGTATTCGCTCAAAGAGTAGGCGCTTGAGCCATCGCCCCAGAGGATCCAGATCTCCGCACCTGGGCGGCTCAGGGCAGCTCCTAGCGCAAAGCCACCTCCAACGCCAAGCGTTCCAAAAACACCCGGATCAAGCCAAGAGAGGGGCCTTCGTGGGCGGAGGATGTAGCTGGCTGTGGCGACAAAATCGCCGCCATCGGCGATGACAATCGAATCGTCATCGATGCGCTTTTCGAGTTCGATCAAGAAGCGCAAGGGGTTGACGCGGTTTTGGGTGGGCTCGGCCGCCATGGCCTCGATTTGTTGCTCCCGCGCCTTTTCTCGCACTTCGAGCTCTTTGAGCCACTCGGACCAATCTGGCCGAGGGTGGGGGAGGGCTTGCGCGAGCTTTTGCAAAAAATGACCGGGATGCATTCGGATGGCGATATCGGGAATCCGGTTTCGATAAAGGACTTGCCCGTTGAGGTTGACGAGAACGAGGGTGGCTGAGCGGGGAATGCCTTGGCCGTATTTCAAGCGAAAATCGAGTGGGAGGCCGCAGATCAAAACGAAATCGGCTCTCCGGATCGCTTCGCCGCGGGCATGACGAAATTGGATGCGGGAGTTTTTCCCAAGAAGCCCGCGCGCCATCCCTGCGAGATAGGTCGGTGCGCCAATCTGCTCAAGGGCTTTGGCAGTGCGCTCGGGCATCGTTTCGAGGGCCAAGGCTTGCCCACCCACGATGAAAAGGGGGCGCTTTGAGCAGCCTAAGCACTTGGCCACGCGTTCGATTTTTCTTTCGATGGAAAGGGCGCCTAAAAGATCAGAAGGGTGGGGCAGCTCGGGCCATTCGATTGGAAAATGGGGGCTGTGGAATTGCTTTGCGAGGTGGGCGTTTGCGTAGAAACGCAGAAACGCTCCAAGAGCGCCCTTGAGCTTGATTTCGCTGAGGGTCCACGCTCGAACAACGCTTTCGGGATACAAAAGATCGATTGGCACTTCGACAAAAACCGGGCCCGGAAGGCCGCTTGTGGCAATCGCAATCGCACGCTCGAGGGTGGGTCGGAGGGCGCTCAGCCCTTCGACACGGACGGCCCATTTCGTGATTGGCCGAAGCAAGGGAAGCTGCTCGATGTCCTGAAGTGCCCCTCGGCCGCGCAACAAAGTGGCTGTGGCCCCTCCAAGCAAAAGCACGGGCGACTCTGCCAAGCGGGCGTTTTGAATGGCAGTGATCGCATTGGTCACACCAGGGCCAGCGGTCACCGCAGCGACGCCGACCCGCCCATTGAGCCGTGCGCTCGAATCTGCCCCAAACACGGCACTCGCCTCGCTCCTTGTGTCGATCACCCGGATTCCACGCTCTTTGGCACCGACGAGAATCGGCGAAATGTGGCCGCCACAGAGCGCATATATTTCGCGCACGCCGTGTTCCGCCAGCACCTGAGCGATGATGTGCCCTCCATGCATGGCCTTGGTCTAGCACGGATGCGGCTTTTTCGAAGCTGTGGTAGCCAAAGGCCATGTCCCTCTACGGATGGATTGCACCCCGTGGTCCAAACGGCTTTGGTTACGCTTCAACGGCTGAGGAGGTGAGCCGCGGCATCGATCTTTCAGGGAAAACCATACTGGTCACGGGAATGACCAGCGGAATTGGTTGGGAGACGGCACGGGTTTTGCGCCTCCGCGGCGCCCACGTGCTTGGCACAGGCAGAACGCGAGAAAAGGCCGAAGAAGCAGCCCGGGCAATGGGCGCTCTCCCTGGTCCCTTTACGGCCATTCCCTGCGAGCTTTCAGATGCCCGATCGATCCGCGAAGCCATTGGCCGAATCCGCGACCTGGGCCTGCGCCTGGATGCAGTTGTGGCCAATGCTGGCATCATGGCCCTTCCTCGCCTCGAGCAGGCCTATGGGATCGAGCTTCAGTTTTTCACAAACCACATCGGGCACTTCATGCTGATCACAGGCCTTCTCGATCAACTCACCGAGCGGGGCAGGGTCGTTGTGGTCTCAAGCGAAGCCCACCGCCATGCCCCAAGGGCAGGTATCGAGTTTGATAACCTCTCTGGTGAGCGTGGCTACTCCCCTTGGAGGGCTTACGGCCAAAGCAAAATGGCAAATATTCTCTTTGCGCGCGCCCTGGCTCGGCGCTTCGAAGGGACAGGTCGAACGGCCAATGCCCTCCATCCTGGCGTCATCCGCACAAATCTCGGCCGTCACATGCCCAAGGTCATGGATTGGCTTATGGCGCTTGCAACGCCAATTGCGCTAAAAAGCATCGAAGAGGGCGCAGCCACCCAAACCTACCTCGCTGTTCACCCTGAAGTGGAGGGGCGGAATGGTGAGTACTACTCCCACTGCCAGCCAATTCGGCCTCGGGCCGATGCCTTGGATCCGGCCCTTGCCGAGCGCCTTTGGGAGGAAAGCGAGCGGATTGTTGAACGCTTGCCAAAATAAGGCGCATGTGGGAGCACCTCCACCCGAGCGATGTGTGGTTTGAACTGAGCGAGGAGCTTTCGGTAAAGCACCTTGGCCGCTCATGGCGCAAAGATGCGGGCTTTTCAGCCGAAGTTGCGGCCCTCTCCAAGCTCTACACCCAAAGGCGCGACGCCATCGAAGAGGCCGAGCGTTGGCTTCGGGCCCAACTCGGTTTTTTCATGCTGCGCGACCTTCCAAAGGTGGAACCGGCTTTGGATTTTTTGGCTGTGCGCGGCCTTTTGCCCCGAGGATCCAGGTGGCGTGTGGCCGACCTGGGTGCGGGCTGTGGCACATTGAGCCTTGGCCTTGCCCGCTGGGCCCGTCGTCACAAGGTTCCCTGTGTTCTCGAAGTGCTTGCCCTTGACCGGAGTGCCAAAGCGCTTGGCATTTTCGAGGGATTTGCCCGAGAAACCCAGCCGCCCGGAAGGCTTGAAAAAGAATGCGTGCCCATCGTTTTGATCAAAAAGCTTTGCGATCTCGAAATGGAGCCCATCGAAGCCTTGGTGCGCGGAAGGGAAATCGTTTTTGCGGGCTTTGTTCTCAATGAGCTTCGCGCCTTTCCTTCTTTGTCGTCGGAGGCGCGGCTTGGGGATCGGCTTGAGCATGCGGCGGAGTGGGTGGCCTGCGCTCTGGGCGCGATGGCCGACGGAGGGCTTTTCATTGCGATTGAGCCAGCTTTGCGCGAAACAAGCCGCTTCCTCCAAAGGCTTCGCGGCCTCATCATCGAAAAAGGCTTTGATGTGCCATATCCCTGTGCCCACCTTGGGCCTTGCCCCTTGCTTGAAAGGGAACGGGATTGGTGCCACGCCGAGCTTCCGCTCAAGCTCCCTGAGCCCCTTCGCCCCATCGCTCGCCAAGCAGGGCTCCGCTTCGAAGGGCTGAGCCATTCGGTTTTGGTGATCCGAAAAGGCGAGCCAAGGCCAGGCGATCCCCTTGAGGCCACGCTCGTTGGCGGCCCCATCCCCATGAAGGGGAAGGTCGAGCTCCACCTTTGTCATGCAAAGGGCCTGACCCGCGTCGATTGGCTTTGGCGAGACGGTGATGTGCCTCCATTCCATCGGGGAAGCCGCGTTCGAACCAACCGCCCCCTCGAAGGCCAAAGGATGCGCGCTGTGCGCGATGTGCAAATTGGGCCTGGAATTGCTTTAGAGGGTATCAAGGACGATACCTTCGAGGCGCCTCCCTAGGGCGTCGATTGGGAGATCATTTGGGTCCCGGCCAAAAGGGTCCTCGATTTCAACACCGATCTCGTCGATGCCAAAGAGGGCCACGCACAGGAAGAAGGAGGCGAGGGGGTTGAGCCATCCCATGGCATCGGCCATCGCGAAAGGTGCTGAGTAGGCAAAGAGAATAACAAAGACTTTGATGTGCTGGGCGTATGCGAAGGGCACAGGGGTCCGTCGGATCCGCTCGCAGCCGACGAAAGACTCGTGCATGGCGGTGAGGTTGTTTTCGATGGAGAGGAGGTGGTTTGGGTGGAGAGCGCCCTTGTGGATCAGGCTTTCGATCGTTTTGGAGATTTCGATGAGAATTGCCAAAGGGCGCATCCGGGAGGCCCAAACCCGATCAGCGATGCCTTCTGGGAGGAGGCGGGCGAGGCTTCCGTCGTCGTCCTCATCGCGAAGGGATTGCGCAACTGCCCAAAAATAGGCGCAAATCAAGCGGCCAATTTCCTTGCGTGCTCCCTCTTCTCTGGGCAGCCAGGCCGCAATCTGCCGGGCGAGATCGCGGGAGCGGCTGACGATCACCCCAAGGAGCCTCCGACCTTCCCAATAACGGTCGTAGCTCGCATTCGTGCGAAGCACGAGCAAAAGCCCAAGCGCTGCCCCAAGCATCGTGTGGGCGATTGGGGCCAAGCGCAAACCGGTGTTCACATGGGTCCAGGTGGCAAGGGCTCCAATTGCTCCTCCCACAAGGGAGCGCGGCAGAAGACGGGGAAGCACAGAACCTCGCCAACGAAAAATGATTTTGGCCCAATTTTTGGCGTCGTATTCGATCACGGGCCGAAAGATAGCGGAGCTTGGAAAGGAGATCTTTGCCCTTGCCCACTGCGCCTTTTGGGGCCCAAGCTTGGCCCATGCAAATTGTCGAAAGGGGTCCTGAGCGCCGGGTTATCGTCAAAACGAGCCCCATCACGGGTGAGGTTTTGGGTGAATTTCCTGTTGCCACCCGCGAAGAGGTCGAAGCAGCTGTTGCCCGTGCCCGCGAGGCTTTTCCGCGCTGGCGGGCCATCCCGATCGAGGAGCGCATCGCAATTCTTTCGCGGATGAAGGAGATCTTGCGGGCAAAGCGCGACGAATTTGCCCGCCGGATCAGCGAAGACACGGGAAAGCCCCTTGTCGATTCCATCATGACGGAGCTTCTCGTTGTTCCCGCTTTTCTCGATCACTACGCAAAGCGTGCGCCAAAGGTTTTGGCCAGAAAGCGCGTTCCGGCTTCGCCTCTTTTCCCCGGGAAAATCGCTTACATCGAATATTTCCCAATGGGCGTGATCGCAGTGATCAGCCCTTGGAATTTTCCTTTTCAATTGGCTGTCGTGCCTGCGTTGAGCGCGCTCATCGCCGGAAACACCGTTGTGATCAAGCCAAGTGAAGTCACCCCAATCACTGGAGAACTCATCCGCGAGCTTTTTCAAGCGATCGGCCTTGAGCGCGGAGTGGTCGAAGTGGTTTTGGGTGATGGGAGCACGGGGGCCTTTTTGACCGAGGCCAAGGTCGACAAAATCTTTTTCACGGGCTCTGTGGCCACGGGGCGGCGCGTCATGGCCGCTGCGGCAAAGCATCCAATCCCTGTCGAACTCGAGCTTGGGGGCAAAGACGCGATGATCGTTTGCGCCGATGCCCCCCTTGAGCGGGCAGCCCGCGGAGCCGCTTGGGGAGGGCTTTTGAACTGCGGTCAGATGTGCACCTCCGTTGAGCGCATCTTCGTTGAGGCCCCTGTCTACGAGCGCTTTCTCGAGCTGCTCCTTGAGGAGGTCAAAAAAGTCAAAGTCGGTGGCCCGGACGAAGGCGCCGACATGGGTCCAATCACTTTCCCCAAGCAGCTCGAGACCGTCGAACGTCACGTGCGGGATGCCCTCGAAAAGGGCGCAAAGCTCCTCTTTGGTGGCCACAGAATCGATCGCCCAGGGCAGTTTTACGCCCCAACCCTTCTCAGCGATGTGCGTCCCGATATGGCGGTTTACACTGAAGAAAGCTTTGGTCCCATCCTCCCAGTGATTCGCGTTCGCGATGTCGAAGAAGCGATTCAGCTTGCCAACCAGCATGAATATGGGCTCAACGCGAGCGTTTGGACCCGCGACCTCCAAAAAGGTTTCGCCATTGCATCTCGCCTTGAATGCGGGCAAGTCACAATCAACGATGTCGTAAGCAGCGTTGCCCATCCCGGTCTTCCATTTGGAGGCGTGAAATCGAGTGGTTTTGGCCGCTACCACGGGGACGAAGGCCTCCTTTCTTTCGTGCATACCAGGGCGCTTTTGGCCGATCGCGGCTGGCTCAAAACAGAGCCTTTTTGGTTTCCCTATCGGCGAAAATACGAAGCCCTTCGCGATGCCTTCGATGCGATGACGCAGGGCAAAGTGCTAAACACCCTCTACCATTTCATCCGGATGATGCAGTCGGGCTAGGTGTTGAAATGCCCACGGACAGTGCGGCTGTGGTTGTGGTTGGTGGCGGCCTGGCTGGGATTGCAACGGCCATGGTGCTTGCTGAGCGCGGGATTCCCGTGGCCCTCTTTGAAGCCGAGCCTTACCTAGGTGGAAGGGCAGGGGCCTGGCCCGATCGGCTTTCCGACGGAACGCCCTTTCACATGGAGCGCGGCTTTCACGCTTTTTTCAGGCATTACCTCATGCTTCGGGCCCTCATGAGGCGGGTCAATCCGGGCCTCGATCTTCTCCACCCCCTTTCCGACTATCCGATTGTGGCTCCTCACGGGCTTCAAGCGAGCTTTGAGCACCTTCCAACACGCATGCCCTTTCAGCTCATCGAGGTGATCCGCCGAACGCCAAGCCTTCGGGGGCCATCGCTTTTGCGCGTTTCGATACGCGATGCGATCGAGATGCTCTGCTTTGATCCAGAAAAAACCTATGAACGCTGGGACCACCTGAGGGCGGCCGAATACCTCGACCGCTTGCGCTTCCCCAAAGAGGCGCGCGCGCTGCTTTTTGATGTGTTCGCGCACTCTTTTTTCAATCCAGAAGACGACTACTCGGCCGCGGAGCTTTTGGCGATGTTTCATTTCTATTTTTTCGGAAATCCCCATGGCCTTGTTTTTGATGTGATGCGCAGGCCCTATTCCGTTCTTTTCGATGCCCTCGAAGCCCGACTCCGCCGCCTCGGTGTCGAGGTTTGCAAAGGGGAACGCGTCCATCGGATCGCCCTTCACAAAGGGGGCGTGAGGGTTGAGAGCGAAAGGCAGAGCAAGGAAGCGGGCTTTGCCGTGCTTGCGCTTTCTGTGCCTGCGCTTAAGGCTTTGTGCGCTTCGTCCAAAGACGCCCTCCCTCGAGAAATTGTGGAGCAGGCCGAGGCCCTGGCCCCAACGCTGCCCTTTGTCGTGTGGCGCCTTTTTCTCGATGCCCCTGTTGCTCCCAAGCGCCCTCCTTTTGTGGGCACAACTGGCTTTGGAATTCTGGACAATGTCAGCATCTACGAACGCTTGGAAGACGAAAGCCGCGCCTGGGCCGATCGCAGGGGAGGATCGGTGGTCGAACTTCATGCCTATGCCATCGATCCGCGCCGAAGCGAAAAAAGCGTGCGCGAGGAGCTGCTTTCTGCCCTCCATGCCCTCTATCCGGAGACCAGAAAGGCCCAAATCATCGAAGAGCGCTTCCTTTGGCGTGCGGACTGCCCTGCTTTTCGCCCCGGTGATCACAAAAAGAGGCTTTCTGTCAAAAGCTCCAACCCGCACCTCTATTTTGCAGGCGATTTTGTGCGCCTCCCCTTTCCATCTGCCCTCATGGAGCGCGCTGTCTCGAGCGGCGTCATTGCAGGAAATGCGATTGCAGCCAAATTTGGCCGCACTCCAGAGCCCCTCCTTCATTTGCCAGAGCGGGGAATCCTCGCCCAAGCAGCCAAAAAATTGACCTGGCTTTGGAATTGACCCAAGGGTAGGCCGTGGAGCCTACCTCCTTAGAAGAAAAGGCACATGAAAGCGGAGGGCATAAAAAAGCCCCTCAAGGCCCTTCTTTGGCTTTCTTGGCGTGGGTTTTGGCCGGAGCCACAGGAGGCCTGGCCTATGCAGAGTTTCAAAAAAGCAAGCCCCTTCCACCTGCTCTTTTGCGCGTAGATGGCATGGAAGTTTCGCCTGGATCTTCCTACGACATCGAAGGGCTCATCGAAAAAATCAGCGCCGATTGGGAAAGCACGCCCCTTCGCCTGAAAATCGAAAAAGAAGGGGTCGAAGCCTCGCGCAGCGATTGGGGCTTAAGGGTCGATCGAGAACGCCTTCGCCGCTTCCTCCTCCAAGGCCTCGATCCTGCCTCAGCCATGCAGCGCTACCACGCCCTTCGCAAGGCTTCGCCTGGCGCTTTGCCCCCTCCCTTGGAGCTACCTGTCCCTGTTGCAATCGACCATGAGCGCCTTCTGGCTCGTCTTTTTGAGCTCAAAGACGCTTTCGATCGATCGGCCTCAGATGCCCGAATCGAAGCCCGAACAGGCAAGGTCATCTCCGAAGTGGTCGGAAGGTCCCTCGATGTCTTTGCGACCTTTGATGCCCTGATCCGGGCGGCTTGGAAGCCGCCTCCGGAGATCGAAGCGGTGGTCATTCCCAAGTGGCCCCATCGCCGGGCAGATGAGCTTCGCGAGGTGCGCACCGAGGCCATCCTCAGTGCCTACGAGACCCACTACTCAACCCTCGAAGAAACCCGTGACCGAACCCACAACCTCAAGCTTGCCGCTTCGAAAATCGACGGCCATGTGCTCATGCCTGGCGAGGTGTTTGACTTCAATCGCGTGGTTGGCGAACGCAGCGAAGCCAATGGCTTTCGCCCTGCTCCCGAAATTGCGGATGGAGAGCTCGTCCAGGGCATTGGGGGCGGTACCTGCCAGATCGCAAGCACCCTCCATGCCGCTGCTTTTTTTGCAGGCATTCCAATCCTCGAGCGGGCACCCCACAGCCGTCCAAGCTCCTACATTTGGCTTGGTCTGGATGCCGTCGTCATCGATGGCCAACAAAATTTGCGCTTTCGTAACGATTACTCCTTTCCCATCGTGATTGGGATGACGGTCGAGGGCGGGAGGGTGCGGGCGGAAATACGAGGGCGAAGTGCAGAACGCACGACCACCTTGATCCGACGCATCGAAGAGGTTCGACCCTTTCGCGTTCGCGAAGAGCGCGACCCAAGCCTTCCCCAAGGCCTTAGGCACTTGCGGCAGCGCGGAATTCCGGGCTTCCGCGTCGTGCGCTTCCGGTATGTCTACGATCTCAACAAAAACCAAGTCATACGCACTCGCCACGAAGACATCTACCCCCCAACCGAGGAGATTTGGGTAATTGGCACTGGCCCTCCCTCAGCCCCAGTACCATCCGAGCCACCCTCCAAGGAATACACAGCAGACGAGCTTCTCGTCGCAACCCACTTCTCCGGGGCCCTCGAAGTCAAAAGAAAGCCAGGAAGGAGCGGAACCCCTGGGTGGACGCAGAATTTGCGCCAAGCCCAGCCTTGAGGTGGCTTTGCCAGAGCGCAGCCATCTTCAAAGCAGCCTTTCCTCTCCCAAAACCACATTGTCGATGAGTCGGGTTTGGCCAATTCTTGCAGCGACAGCAAGAAGGGCCTTTTCTTCAATGCGGTCGATGGGTTGGAGGCTTTTGGGATCAACCACTGCCACGTAGTCAATCGCATCGAAAGAAGCCTCAACCGGTGCTCTGGCCAAGGCCTCAAGGCTTTTTGCCAAGCGCTCGCCCTTTTCAAAGGCCTCCACTGCGGCCCGAAGCCCCCGCACAATGCCCGTTGCGCGCTTTCTCTCTTCTGGGCTAAGATAGCGGTTGCGCGAGCTCATGGCAAGCCCGTCCGCTTCGCGCACCGTGCGAACAGGCACAATTTCAATGGGAAAAGCGAGATCCTCTACCAGTCGCTCAACCAGGCGAAGCTGCTGGTAGTCCTTGCGGCCGAAAGCGGCCCGACAAGGCCCGACGAGGGCAAAGAGCTTGGCCACCACCGTGGCAACCCCCTCAAAGTGCCCTGGACGAAAACGCCCTTCAAGCCCTTCGCTCAGGCCTTCGACCCGCACCTTTGTCGAAAAGCCCGCTGGGTACATCTCCTCAACTGAAGGGACAAAGACCCAATCGACTCCGCGGCTTTTACAGGCTTCAAGATCCGCATCGAGCGTGCGGGGGTAGCGATCCAAGTCCTCCCCTGGCCCAAATTGCAAGGGATTGACAAAGATGCTCACCGCAATTCCCGTGCATCCGCATGCGCGGAGGGCATCGATGAGGGCGAGGTGCCCAGCGTGGAGGGCACCCATGGTTGGGACAAAACCCACGCTTTTTCCCTTTTGCCTTGCTTCTTCACAGGTTCTTTGAAAGGCCTTGGCCTTGCAAATCACTTCCATTCATTTCTCCTTTTGCGTCGAAGGCCCTCCATAGCTGTGTGCTTCGGCTGGGAAAAGCCCATTTTGCACCTCATGGACGAAGCGCCTTGTGGCTTCGACCCCCAAAGCATAAAGCTCTGCATAGCGCTTGACAAAGCGCGGGGAAGGCCCCGGCAATAGGCCCAGAAAATCATGGCTCACAAGCACTTGGCCATCACAATCTGGGCCTGCGCCAATTCCAATCGTGGGAATCGAAAGCGCTTGAGAAATGCGTTTGGCCAGGCTTGAGGGGATGCCCTCGAGAACGATCGCGAAAGCGCCCGCCTGCTCAATTGCCCGAGCATCCATAAAGATCCGTTCTGCTTCTTCCGAAGACTTCCCTTGAACCCGAAAGCCTCCCATCGCATGAACGCGCTGGGGGGTAAGGCCGATGTGGCCCATGACAGGGATACCGACTTCCACAAGGCGTGCGACCGTTTGGGCAAAGGCTTCGCCTCCTTCGATCTTTACAGCTTGCGCTCCTCCCTCAGCGAGCATCCGCCCTGCGTTGCGAATCGCTGTGGCAATATCCGTCTGATAGCTCAAAAAGGGCATGTCTGCGACAAGAAGTGGCCGGCCTCCTTGGCCTTGAAGCCTTCGCTTTTCCAAGGCCCGCGCCACTGCCTTGACGTGGTAAAGCATTTCTTCAACCGTGACCGGTAAAGTCGTTTCATGGCCCTGAATGACCATCCCAAGTGAATCCCCAACCAGGATCACGTCCACCCCCCCCTCGTCGAGGATATGGGCAAAGACCGCATCATAAGCTGTGGCCATCACAAAACGCAGCCCAGCTGCTTTCATGGAGCGCAAAGTGGGCACTGTCACTGGCCCATGACGCAACGCGTCAAGCACATTCGAAGAACCCATCGCAGCGCTCAAGCTAGCACAAAGCGCCTCTGAGCGCCTCTGAAAGGGCCAAATCAAGGAGCAAGCTGGGTGCGTCCTTGGTATCCTTTGCATGCCAATGGAAACACTGGCTTTGCCTCTTGAAGAAGAGGCCCTGCCTCAGGAAATTCGACGCTTTGCTTCACCAAAAGCGCCGGAGCGGGCCCGCCTGGCAGCCGCTCGGGGGCTTGTGCCCCTCAAGGGCCCTGAACTGGTCTCCGTGCTTTTGCAGCTTGCCCACGATCCAGTTGAAGCGGTGGCCCAGGCAGCGCGTCAAAGCCTTGATGGCCTGCCGCCCAATATCATCGACTTGGCGTGCGAGTCGGCGCTTCATCCCGCTTTTCTTCATGCCCTTGCCATGCGCTTTCGGGGGGATGAAAAGCGGCTTGAACGCCTGGTCGCAAACCGGGCCACTTCGAATCAAACGGTCGCCATGCTCGCCCAAGATGCTTCAGAAGCACTTGCCGAACGCATTGCGCTTGATGAAACGCGGATGCTCCAAGCCCCTGAAATCATCGCTGCGCTCTACCGGAATCCAAAAACCCGCATGTCGACGGTCGATCGTTTGATTGATCTTGCCGCCCGAAACGGTGTGCGGGTTGAGGGCATTCCGACCTTTGATGCCCATGTCCAAGCGATTCAGGGGCAGCCGATCATCGAAGCAAGCGAAGAGCCTGCTCCAGGAGATCTCCTTTTTAGCGAGGCCCTTCGCGAAGATGGCGAGGAAAGCGCAATCGAGAGCGAAAAAGGGCTTGAAGAAGGCCAGGAGCCATCAACCGAATCAACCGAAGAAGAGGGAGGCTCTGAGAGGGTTCGAAGCCGCTTTCAGCCCTTGGCCATGCGCATTGCCCAAATGAATCTTGCCGAAAAATTGCGCCTTGCCCTCATCGGAAACGCTGCAGCTCGAAGCCTTCTTGTGCGAGACTCGAACAAACTCGTGGCCTTGGCTGCTGTGGCTTCACCTCAAACCACGGAAGCCGAAGCCGCTTCTTACGCCCAAAGCCGTTACGTTTCAGAAGATGTGCTGCGCTACATTGCGAATAGGCGCGAGTGGATGAGCAATTACGAAATCAAGCGCAATTTGCTTTTCAATCCCAAAACGCCTGTGGGCATCTCGATTCGATATGTTTCGCATCTTTACGATGCCGACCTCCGTGCCTTGTCCAAAAGCAAAGGCATTCCATCAGCGCTCAAAACCGCTGCGCTGCAGCGCCTTGCCAAAAAGGTGGGCTGATGTCTTTCCTCCGACGCCTCTTTGGTCTTCCTTCCACTCAGGAATTGCGGGATCGGGCAGACCATTGCTTTGCGGCCAAAGACTTTGTCGAAGCGAGGGTCCTTTACGAAAAGCTCCTTGACCGCAAGGACCTGAGCCCAAGCGATCGCGAATACGTGGCCAGGCAGATAAGGGCCTGCTCAAATGCCTTGGCAGAGGCGAGAATCGCCCAAGCCGAGGCCTTGATCGGGAATGGTGACTTTGAGCTTGCCCGCGCGGAGCTTGTCGCCGCAGCCGAAATCGCTCGAGACGAGGCGATCCGCAAGCGCGCTGCCCGAATGCTCGACTCAATTGAGCGCTTGCAAGTTCAACGGCACACCATCAGGCCAAAGGTGGAGCCTTCAGATGAAGAGCGGTGGCTCATGATTTCAAGCCGCTGGAGCGAAGCGCAATATGCCGAATACAAAAACTACGGCCCAGAATTCCGCGAAGCGATTCTCGCCATGGAAGCGGGCAAGCCCGAAGAAGCTTTGCCGATTCTCGAATCACTCGTCAAAGAAGAAGGTGCCACTTTCGTTTGGGCAGAACTCGCCCGTGCGCGCTCAAGGGTGGGAGACGAAAGCGGAAGCATTCAGGCGATTGCCCATTTTCTCGAACGCGTGCCTGACCCCGACCGAAGCGAAACCAGAATAGAGGCCCATCTTTATCTTGCCCACCTTGCCGAACGCGACGGAGATGATGAACGCGCAATTGCCGAGTACGAGCGGGCCATCGATGCCATGCCCGACGATCCCCGCCCTCTCATCCATTTTGGGCATTTTTTAAGAAGGAGGGGCGAAGCCGGGGCAGCGATTTCTGTCTTCGAGTCGGCCTTGGGGCTGCTTGCAGAAGATCAGCTCAACTGGCCAATTCTCACTGAAATCGCATTGGCCAAGCGCGACTTGGGTCGCATCGATGAAGCGATCGACACGCTCGAGCGCATTGTTCGCTACTTCCTTTCTCGCTCCCAAATCGATCTTTTGCCCCCCTCAGCAGTTGTGCCACTCGCTGAGCTTTACGAGCGGCAAGGAGAGCTTGCCAAAGCGGCCGACCTCTATGCCCTCCTCAGCCGTGGACAAGACACAGAGCACGCCCACATTTATTACAAGGAGGCTGGCCGGCTCCTTGCCAAGCTTGGGCTCCGAAGCGAGGCGAGAAAAATGCTCATGCGTGCAAGCGCCTTGGTCGATCGAAGCTCTGAATTTGCGCTTGAAGTTGAGTCCCTCCTCAACCAAATCGAAAACGATGAAGGGTAAGGGGCCCAGGCTTTGATGCCTTGGATATCGACTTCTTGAGGAAAGTGGCTAAGTTTTAAATCCCCATGCGTGCTTTTTACCCGTGCCCAATCTGCGGTCAACCAACCCTTCGGCCTTCTTCCCAAGAAGAGTGGAAAAAGAGCCACTTTCCCTTTTGCTCACAAAGGTGTAGGACGATTGACCTTGGGGCTTGGCTTTCCGAAAGCTATAGGATCCGCGAGCCCATTGCCCAAGACAAGGAAACACCTGATTTGCCCAAAGAAAGCTCCTAGCGCTTTTGCCCTTTTCTCATTTGAAGGCGGGCTGGAATGCCATAGCGAACTATGCAGTACAAGGCCCGAAACGCGTCTTTGAGCCCGATTTTTTTCCCCTCTGCATAAGTCCTTCCGTAGTAGCTGATTGGGACTTCATAAATTCTCACCCCAAGCCCTGCCACCTTTGCTGTGATTTCGGGCTCAAAACCAAAGCGATCCTCTTCAATCGTGATCTGGTCGAGCACTTCTTTGCGAAACACCTTGTAACAGGTTTCCATATCGGTGAGGTTGATATCCGTCACCATGTTCGAGAGGGTTGTGAGGAAGTGGTTTGCAACCGAGTGCCAATAGTAGAGGACCCGATGAGATCCCCCACCAGCAAAGCGGCTGCCATAGACCACATCGGCCTGATCTTGGAGGAGAGGCTCAAGCAAAGCAGGATAATCCTTGGGGTCGTACTCAAGATCAGCGTCCTGGACGATCACAAAACGCCCTCGTGCCAGACGAAACCCCGTGCGAAGGGCTGCTCCTTTGCCCATGTTTTTTTCATGAAGAATCACCCGCACACGCGGGTCGAGGGCAGGGCCGCTTTGCAGAAGCTCGCGCGTGCCATCCGTGCTTCCGTCATCAACCACAATCAACTCGAGGGGCGAAATCCCGCAATGCAACACTTGCTCGATTGCCTTGTGAATGGTTGCCCGCTCGTTATAGCAAGGCATGACCACAGAAAGAAGTGGCCTTTCTTCCGAAGTGCTTTGTGACATATCGGGCCATGTCTAGCACATGGGGTTATTGCATGGGCGCTGATTCCGTTTTTCCTGATGCAAAGGAGGCTCTCACCGAATGGCTGGCTGTGCTTCGGGCCCTAGAAGCTCACCTGCGCTACGAAGCCCAACAGAACGGAATCGGGGTTTCCCTGGGGGATGATGCGCCCCAAAGCCCTTCCGATGAGGATTTGGGCAAAGCCAGGAGCCAACCAACGCCCCTCGCGCCCGAGGGCAAAAGCCCTCAATCCCCTGCGCCAACGCAGATGAATCTCTGGAACCAAGATGCCACCCTTGAGGCTTTGATGAACAAGGCAAGGGCCCTCCTTTCTGCCTCGAAATCACCTGCCTCGAAGCCATCGCTTGATTCTTCGCCATCGCCCTTGCCGCCCATTGTTCCCCTTGAGGGCCCCAAACGCTTGGCCATCCTCGAGGAGACTGCCCGCAAGGTCAGCGAGTGCACCCGCTGCCGCCTTCATGAAACGCGCACCCAAACGGTTTTTGCCCGCGGCTCTCCAGAAGCCAAATTGGTCTTTGTGGGCGAGGGGCCAGGCCAACATGAAGACCAGCAAGGGAAGCCATTTGTGGGTCCTGCGGGGCAACTCCTCGACAAAATGATCAAAGCGATGGGCCAAAGCCCCGACACGGTTTACATCTGCAACGTTGTCAAGTGCAGGCCACCAAAAAACAGGACACCCCTTCCAGATGAAGTGGACGCTTGTGCCGAATACCTCGAGCGGCAACTCGAAGCCCTTGCCCCCCTTGTGATCGTTGCCCTTGGGCAGTGCGCCGCTCGGCGTTTGGGGTGCGATACGAAAGGCACTTGGAGAGGCATCTGGGGCAACTACCGCGGCATCCCCGTCATGCCCACTTACCATCCGGCTTTTCTTCTGCGAAATCCTGAAATGAAAAGACCCGTTTGGGAAGACTTGCAAAAAGTGATGCGCAAGCTCGAAGAGCTTTCCAAAGAAGGGAAAGCCTAGCAAAGGGGCCTTCTCACAAAGGGCTCTTTTTGGGCGCCCTCTTGAGCTATGATTGAATGAGAAAGCTATGGGCCTTCGCACGAAAAAAGGGCTTTGGCAAGTGGTGGAAGGGGTCCTTTTGTTTGCGCTCTTTGGTTGCGAAGAACCCCCCCCTCCCACCTTTTTGCATACAATTACGGTGATTGCGCAGGGGGATCCTGGCGAATTTGTGCCAGGGGTGAAGGTATTTGCCACCTTGAATGGGCAAAAAAAGGAGATTGGCGTCACAGACAGCAACGGCATGCTCGTCTACCAGGTGCGGGCGCCAAACGGTACCCTCCTTCCCCTTGAAGCCGTATGCCCTGACACCCATCGCTTGGTCCGAGGGTTGGCCCCAATTCGGCTTGAAACCATGCAAGGAGCGGCTGGTGAATCCACGCCTCTCCCTGGCTTTGAGCTTAAGGTGCAGTGCCTCCCCAAAGAAAGGGATGCGGTTGTTGTCGTGCGCGCAACTGGCACAAACCAAGTGAGTGGCATCTCGGTCCTCGTCAATGGTCGTGAGGTGACGAGGATCGAAGAGGGGGGAAGTGCGCACGTTCCCCTTCGCTACCCCCCCAATACCACCTTTCGAGTTGAGCTTGTTGCAGCAGCCGTAAGCCCACACCTTCAGCCCCAAAACGCAGTTCGCGACTTCACCATGCCAGATGAAGACGCCTACCTTTTGTTTGAACAAAGCTACACCCTTGCGCTTCCTCCTCCTCCACCACCTCCACCTAAGAAGAAGCCCCGTCCAATCAAACGGGAAGAGGTGAAACCGCAGCCGGTTCGGCCAGTTCGCCTCTTCTAGGCTCAGTGCTCGCTTCCCTCCTCCCTTTGGCATTGACTGGCTTCTTTTTCAAGCCGGAGGGCCCGGCGATTGCGGCGGATCTCAGCGAAAAAGGACTTGAGCAAAAGGGAAGCTTCTTCCCGAAGCACGTAAGGGGTCAGCGCAAAGCGATGGTTGAGGCGGAGGTCAGAGCCGATTCGAAAAAGGCTCAACACGGCCCCTCCTTTGGGGTCTTCAGCGCCAAACACCAAGCGCCCGATTCTCGAATTCACCAAAGCCCCTGCGCACATGGGGCATGGCTCGAGCGTGACATAGGCCGTGCACTCGCAGAGGCGCCAACTGCCAATCGCTTGAGCGGCTTGACGGATTGCGAGAATTTCGGCGTGGGCCGTGGGATCCTGGCTTGCTTCCCTCAAATTATGGGCCCGCGCAATCGCTTGGCCTCGATGCACAATCACACAACCAACAGGCACTTCTCCCTTCGATGCCGCACGCATTGCCTCTTCCAGAGCAAGCCTCATAAAGCCCTCATCCTCCTCGAGAGGAGGGCCTAGCTGCATGCGGATTCTCCCTTCTTGCGCACAAGGCGCGCCAGTTGACTCCATTTCAGATGATGCTATGAAAGGAGGCGGAGAGCTGGCCGAGTGGTCGAAGGCGCTTGATTCGAAATCAAGTGTACCGGCAACGGTACCAAGGGTTCGAATCCCTTGCTCTCCGCTCAAATGGGAAGAGTCAAAAAAAGAGGGGGCTTCACCATGAAAAGGGGGCTCAAGCTCACAAGCTGCATCTTTCGCTCTCATCGCATTCTCCATCGGATCAAGAAAAAAAATGTTGCAAAAATTCCTAGGGCTTTAAAGCCAAAAAGGCTTGAGGCCTTGGCTGCGCAGCTTCTGCAGCCTGCCTGGTAAGCCCTCTGAGGATCCCGCATTGAAGGCAAAGGGGGAGGGGTTTGCCCTTGGGGTTGTGG
>JANWYL010000130.1 GCA_025056955.1 Sandaracinaceae bacterium
ATCGCGATGGGGATGCTCCGTTCCCATGCACGGCGGACGAAGCGATAGCCTGAGAAGACGGCAAGGGATGTGCCAACGACTAGAAGGGCACTGGCTTGCTCAATGCGTTTATAGGCTTGCTCGACCCGCTCGTGGGGCACGTTTTCGCCAAAGAAAACCACGTCAGGCTTAAGGACGCCTCCACAGCGCAGGCATGTTGGGATCACGAAGCGCTCGAGCCACTCGCGCTCAGATTCGAGGTCAGCGTCGCCATCGGGGCCAAGTTCGGCGGTATGGGCAAGCACCCATGGGTTGGTTTCAACGAGTCGGGCTTGAAGCAGGCTGCGAGGTTCGATGAGGCCACAGTTCAGGCAACGCACGCGATGGAGAGAACCGTGAAGTTCAATCACCGAAAGGCTTCCAGCACGCTGGTGGAGGCCATCGACGTTTTGGGTAATCGGGCCGAAGGCAATCCCTTGGGCTTCAAATTCGGCGAGGGCAAGGTGAGCTTGGTTGGGAGAGGCGCCTGCAAAGCGAGGCCAGCCCAGCATGCTTCGCATCCAATAGCGAGCACGGAGGAGATCGTTGTTGAGATAGTCCGCAAAACGAATTGGGTTGCGCGCACGCCGCCTGGTTTCCGGGCCACGATAATCTGGGATACCGCTTTCTGTGCTGATCCCTGCCCCAGTGAGCACCGCAAATCGTCCCTTGGCAAGGAGTTCCCCAAGGGCTTGAATGAGGTGAGGGTCTGGGGGTTCCTGTGGCGTTTGTGCCGCATCGTATGGTGAAGCTGGAGATTGGCTCACTTCCGTACGCATTTCCACCTGCCTTTGAGGGCTTGGCCAAGGACAAAGGGTGGTGCGGGCTTCCTGTGTTTGACCAGTCTCCACTGAAGGGATGAGTAAGCCCCTATGGGCCTAAGCCCTCTGCATAGAGGACGGGCTGGCCGATGCCTTGGGGCCAATGACGTATGCGATGAGCACGGAGATGTAGTAGAGCACAACAAGAGGGGTCATCACGAGCATCATGGTGGGAATGTCGCCAGAAGGGGTGAGGACAGCGGCCAATACAGCAGCGATGACGAGCCACCACCGGCCAAAGCGCAAAAGCGATTTCCAAGTGACGAGTTCAAGGTATGCGAGAAAACCAATGGCAATTGGCACTTCGAAGGTCAGCCCAAGCGCCAAAATCATTCGCAGTGCAAAGTCAAGGTATTCGTTGATCATGATTGTGGGCTGGATGCGCAGGACTCCAACCGAGCCAGAGAAGGAAAGAAGGGCATCGAACGCGGGAGGTAAAACGAATCGGTAGCCAAAAAGGGCGCCTCCAGCAAAAAACAAGGTGGAAAGCAGGATAAAAGGAATCGCCTTGCGGCGTTCCGAGCGGTAAAGCCCAGGCGCAATAAAAAGCCAAACCTGGTAAAACATCCAAGGGCTTGCAATCAGGCTTCCAAAAACGATGGCAATCATCGCATAGTTGATGAACATGTCTGCGGGATTGCCAAAGTGCAGGGTTGGCTCTCCTTGCCCAAGCGCACGGAATGCATGAACGTAGGGCTCGGCGAGAAAGGCCAAAATCGCTTCGCGGTAATGCCAAGCAATGGCAATGCCTGGAACAAGCCCCCACAAGGCACGTATCAACCGCATCCGGAGCTCCTGCAGGTGCTCGACAAGAGACATTTCGACGTCGTCTTCAGGACCAGATGGGTGCGAAGGCGAGTTGCGAGGATGCATTCCCAACCGTCCGAACAGGTGATGAGATGATTAAGATGAGGTTGAAATAGGGAACAAGGAGCGTTGTCTAGGTCCTGATCTTTCCAACTCTTTCCAATAAGCCATTTTTAATAAGCCGTAAGGAGTGGCTTGGGGGAATTTGGGGATGTAGTTGAATTAAGCAGAGGTTTGGTTGGAAGTCTTTGAAGGAGTGGAAGTTTCATCGGTTGAGTCAGGAGGGTGAATGGTTTGAGCCAAAGGTGAAGTGGTTGCATCCGTTTGCAAATCAGATGGTGATGATGAATTTCTGCCTGGTGATGGAGTAGGTGTTGATTGGGTGTCGATAGGAGTCTGAGGAATAGGAGCATCGGGATCAGAAGAGGGGTGACGCTGCATCCATTCTTCAAGGCGCTTGCGGCGAAGCTCGGCGATTTCGCGGAGGGCCTCGTCTTGGATGATTTGGTCAATACCGCTTGCAATTCGGATTTCTTCGGCAGCGCGCTTCATTTGGCGGTACACCCGCACCATGCTCCGAATGGCGGAGGGAAGTCGCTCTGGGCCCACGGCGATGAGAAGGAGCAAGGCGATAAGCAAAGCTTCCCAAAAGCCGATGCCTAGCATTGCTTTGGGTGTAGCAAAGCCATGTGGTGTTGCATTCATCACAGGCGTTTTTCGATCCAATCGAGCACGCGTGCGCTCAAGTTTTGACCGCTGAAGCGCGACATTTGCTGGATGCCAGTGGGACTTGTGACGTTGACTTCGGTGAGTTTGCCGCCGATTACATCGAGCCCAACGAAAAAGAGGCCGTCAGCCCGGAGTCGCTCTTTCATCGCGTCGATGATTCGACGATCTGCATCATCAATCGCTGCTGGAGCAGCTCGACCACCAGCGTGAAGGTTCGAGCGGAGGTCGTTTGGGCGGGGGATACGAAGGATGGCTCCAATCGCTTCGCCATCGACAAGGAGGATGCGTTTATCACCTTGAGAAACCTCTGGGAGGTATTGCTGCACCATCACGAGGCTTTGTCCTTCTTCAGTGAGGTTTTCGATGATGGCGTTGTGGTTGGGGTCTTCAGTGCGCAGGAGAAACACGTTGTGCCCTCCGGCACCATAAAGCGGCTTGATCACTGCCATGCCACCATGTGTTTCCATAAATTCGATGATGCTTTCTTTTTCGCTTGTGACGATGGTTCGAGGCATGAGCTCGGGAAAGTGGAGGGCATAGAGCTTTTCATTGGCCTCTCGCAGACCACGGGGGTCGTTGATGATCAGGCTCTGCCCGCGGGCCAGCTCGAGCACTTGGGTGGCCCAAAGGTAATGCCGATCGAAGGGGGGGTCTTTGCGGACAAAAATGGCCTGGAATTCGCTCAAGAAGACCGCCTCTTTTGGGCCGAGCACGAGAGGTGGCTGCCCTTCGCGAGAGGGGGTCACCGGACGCACCCAGGCGCCTGCCCGTGCGCCGCCTGGTGAGCTGTGCACGAAGAGATTGGTGATCAGGCAGTGATCGACCCGGTGACCGCGCCGTACGGCTTCCTCGATGAGGGCAAAAGAGGTGTCTGAATCAGCTTGAATTTTTTCTGGAGGATCCATCACAAAAAGCAGACGCAGGGGCATGTGCTTAATCTAAGAAGGCCCTGAGGGGTGTCCACGGACGACTAGATTCCAATGACAAGGAAGCCTTCAACCCTTCTCCGAAGAAGGAGCATGAGAACAGGCTCGCTCGGAAGGGAGACCAAGATGTCATTGGCTTCAAGACCCTCTGGGAGGGTGTTGGGAAAGCGGGTGCTCAGAGCAAACACTTTGATCTCTGAGACTTGACCAAAAGAGACCCGCTTGAGTTGCCTAGCAAGCAGGCGCTCAACTGCACGCTCACGCCGAATCGATGGAAAAAAAAGGCGGGGAGGATGAGAAGGGTCCAAAATGGAGTCGATTGCAAAAAGGGAAGGTGCAAGCAGGGTTTCGAGCATGCGGCTTTCTTTGTGAAGGAGAGCTTCAACGAAAAGGTCCAAAAAAGCATAAAGCGCAGCAGAGCCCTCACTGAGTTTGCGGCTTTCCACTTCACCCACTTCTGCAATCGGTGTCCTATGCAGGGGAGAGGCGAAAGCCAAGCTTTCTGTGCGAGGTGCCTCCATCAACAATCGGCTGCCGCACGATTGACCCAAAAGCAGGCACAATGTCGAGCTACGCAAGACAAAATGGGCGCACCTGAATTTCACGGGTGATGAGGATCCCCTGCCCCTTTTGAATGGGGGTGTAATCCGGAGGGGCTTCGGAACCGCCATAAGCCAGCACATAGCGGAAAGGAGGACCATGGCCATCTTCAGGAAACTGGCGCTCCACGTAAAACATGGGTGCACCCCGGCAGGCCACAGCTGTAAGTCGCCCATTTGAGAGGGCCACATCGAGGTCGGCCAAAGGAGCACCCACTTCGGTGCTCATCCGATCGATCAACAAAACCGTAGAACGCAGCGCGGAGACCACAGCTTGAGAATCGACGTCAAGAGCGTCAATCAAGCCGCGATCGTGCAGAAAAGACAAAAAGATGTGAAAAACCACCTCACTGTCTGTGGTTCCACGGATATTGCGCCTCAAAAAGTCGGGTAAAGACTCAATGAGAGCTGCTCTCATTGCCTCGAATCCATACACCGTCCCGTGGTGCGCAAAGAGCCAGCGCCGCATTCTAAATGGATGCGTGTTTTCGGCGCGATAATCGCCCACCGAGGCGCGTCGAAGGTGGATAATGGCACAATCACTCCTTACATTTCCGGCAATGTCTTTCCAGCTGATCGGATCACCGCCCCGATAAGGGCGCTTTTTGTGGAGCACCTCGCCGCCCTGATAGAAACCAATTCCCCATGCATCGGCTTGCTCTGCAGGCCATTCTCCAATTGCTCCCCGCTCTTCAAGTAGTGCTTCAAGGAGCCGATCGCTGCGGTTGGCGACGTAGGCGATGATGCGCGCCATTGCTTCCTCGAGACCGTGCGGAGGATTTCACGATAAGTCTTTGGCAACTTATCAGTGCGTCAAGTTTCAGAAGCAGAAGCATCGCAAGATTTGCCTTTTTTGAGCTTGTTTTCGAAAGCAGAAAGGAGGGCTTCGGTTTTGGCTGCGATTTGGCGCTCGACGATGGCAACTGCCAGGCGAAACGCCGCAACCAGTGCCAGTGAAGCGCTCAGGACGAGGATGGGCTCTAGGAAGTCGATGGCACTCATCGGAAATGAGAAGGAGGCTGGAATTTGGGGTTATTGACTCGAAGGTCTTCGAGAAACCAGCGGATGTCAGCGATGCCCTGCCGTAGTCGAGCCTGTTCGTCAGAATCAAGGCGATGATCATCGTCGCGGTCGAGCGCTCGCAGGACAGAATAGAGAAGCTGAAGCTCAGGAATAGAGAGGGTATGGCCGGGTGGCGATAAAGAAGCGAAAGCTTCGATGCATGCGCTTGCCAATTCTACCTCTTGTTGGTCCAAACGTCCATCAGCGTTTAAATCGAGATAATCGAGGCATTTGTTCAAAAGAGCGAGACTTTCGGAATGGAGATTGCGGATTGGCACAAGCAGGCGGCGCGCGCTAAGTCTAGCAGAGCCTGAAAGGACACTGCTTTTGGCGCTTGCGAGTCGCCCTAAAACGCCTTCAAGTTCGCGACGGCCGCTTTCATCAAGGGCCCGAATGGCTTCGGCGAGACGAGGGGCTTCCTCCTCGCACGCTTGGGCAAGGCGATCAACAATTGAGTCGTTACTCATGAGGCATATTTAGCATGCGTGTAATTGGAGGGAATTGAAATTTATTCGATAGACCTGCCACTCAAGGATTTTGTCCACTCGGGGAGCCATTGCTTTCGGAACTCGGCATATCTTTGAAGGGCTTTTTCGTAGGCTTTTTTGCGAAATTCGAGTTTGGTTGCTCGGTAGGCTTTTGGAGAAAGAGATTGCAATTGACCAAGTCGGGCTTCAGCATACATCATGAGTTTTTCTGGAGGGGCGAGCTCGTGGACAAGCCCACGGGAGAGGGCCTCTTCTGGGCCGAAGCGCTCTGCCCAAAGAAGGAGGCGTTCGGCGTGGGGTGGGGGAACCTGGGAGCGCACCACTGCGTGGACGAAAGGGGGATAAAGGAGGCCGAGGGAGACCCCTGTCATCCCAAAGCGGGTGTTTGGTGCGTTGGTGGCAATTCGGCAGTCACAGCAGAGGGCGAGCAATAACCCACCTGCTATGGCGTGTCCATTGATGGCTGCGACTGTGGGGGCTGGGTGCAGGAAGAGGCGCTGAACGACTGCTTCGAGGCGATCCATCCACAGCTCGACACGTTCTGGGCTTGCAGCGATGAGCTCCTTGATGTCGAGGCCTGCGGAAAAGACCTCACCTTTGCCGTGGATGATAAACGCTTTTTCTCCCAGGTTTTGGAGGGTTGCGAGCAGTGTTTCGAGGGCGTCAAGTGTCAGGAGGTTGAGACCTGGGCCTGAAAGGATGACGACATTCACCTTGGGATCAGTAAGTGATGGATGTTTAAGGAGCAAGTGTGCGAAACGATTGGGAAGCGTTGCAGCGTTGAGGCGAAGCGGATAGGATTGCTCTCGCGTTGGTCAAGGAGTGGCGAGTATGGAGCGCTTTGGAGCGAGGTTTTCGAGGGCGGCGAGCTTTTTACTGCCACTTTTGGCGTTGGGCTTGGCTGAAGGAGGGTGCGATTGTGGTGGTGGTGGCGGCGGCACGCCTGATGTTGGGAGACGCGAGGATGTGTGGATGGGGGAAGATGCTTCTTTGGTCGATGCCTTTCGGCAGGATGGGTTTTGGGCGAGCGATGCTTTTGCGCAAGACGCGTTTGACCCCACATGCGAGCGATGTGGTGGGAGCCGATGCGTGGATTTGGAGAGGGATCCTCAGAATTGCGGTGCTTGTGGGAATGTTTGCGGTCCTGGGGAGAGTTGTGAGGCTGGGCATTGCAGGTGTGGTGTAAGCCGAGCTGGTCGTGGTTCTGGGAGTGCTTGTGGTGGTGGGAATTTTGGGTGTTGTAACGATGTATGTGTGGATTTATCGTCTGACATTGGGCATTGCGGGCGGTGTGGCGTGACTTGTACGGAGGGGCAGGTATGCAGTGCTGGTCGATGCCGGTTAGGGACGTGTCCTGCGGGCCGTGGGGATTGCGATGGTCGGGAAGCGAACGGATGTGAGACGGACATTGCGAGTTCGACGATGCACTGTGGGCGGTGTGGGAATGAGTGTTTTTTGCCTGCGGCGGTGGCTCGCTGTGTTGGGGGTCGCTGTGAAGTGGATTCGTGCATGTCTGGGCGTGGAAACTGCGATGGTCAGGATGCGAATGGGTGCGAGGTGGACACGAACACGAATCCGATGCACTGCGGTGGTTGTAACCGGGTGTGCAGTGGAGGGAATGCCAACTGGTCGTGTCGAGATGGGGCATGTCGGATTGAATCGTGCATGGCTGGCTATGGGGACTGTGATGGGGACCCGACGAACGGCTGCGAGACGAATTTGATGAACTCGATTGGGCATTGTGGACGATGTGGGAACAGGTGCATGGGTGGTAATGCGACGTGGTCGTGTGTTGGGGGTGTGTGCAGTGTGGCTTCTTGCGATGCTGGCTATGGGGATTGCGACCGTGATCCGAGCAATGGATGTGAGACGAATCTGAACACGAGCCTTTCCCACTGTGGGATGTGTGGGAATGCGTGCATGGGTGGAAACGCGACGTGGGAGTGCGTTGGTGGTGTTTGCTTACGTCAGGCCTGCAATTCTGGCTATGGGGACTGCGACGGGAATGCTGGCAATGGTTGTGAGACGGATGTGAATACGACTGTGGCGCACTGCGGGAGGTGTGGGAATGCGTGTAGTGGTGGTAATGCGACGTGGTCGTGTGTTGGGGGTGCGTGCAGGGTGGCTTCTTGCAATTCTGGCTATGGGGACTGCGACCGTGATCCGAGCAATGGATGTGAGACGAATCTGAACACGAGTCTTTCCCACTGTGGGATGTGTGGGAATGCGTGTAGTGGTGGTAATGCGACGTGGTCGTGTGTTGGGGGTATGTGCAGTGTGGCTTCTTGCAATTCTGGCTATGGGGACTGCGACCGTGATCCGAGCAATGGATGTGAGACGGATGTGAATACGAATGCGATGCATTGTGGGATGTGTGGGAATGCATGTTCGAGTGGCTCACGATGTGTTGGTGGTCGGTGTGTGAGTGGTCGTTTGTTGGCTGCTGGGACGATGCACTCATGCACGGTGCTTTCGGATGGGACGGTGAGGTGTTGGGGGTATAATGCTGCTGGGGAACTTGGGGATGGCACCCGTGTGACTCGGTACCATGCGGTTGGAGTGTCTGGACTGAATAACGCCGTTTCTGTCGCGGTAGGGTTGTATACGAGTGAGACTGGGTACTATGACTGGTCGTGGGGGTGGGTCCAAGAGTACACTTCTCACACTTGTGCGGTGAGGGCAGATGGGAGTGTGTGGTGTTGGGGTCGGAACAACCATGGCCAATTGGGTGATAATTCGACGATGAGGCGTGAAGTTCCTGTGCAAGTGATGGGCTTGAGTGGAGCGAT
>JANWYL010000131.1 GCA_025056955.1 Sandaracinaceae bacterium
CTTTTGGGTGTTTTGCTAGGAGCGTGCCCCCGAACGGCTTCACCAAGACCTCAGGAAGACGCGTGGGTGCCCCCTGGAGTGGATGCATGGGATTTTTGGTGCATGAGTGCAGAAAGCACTGCTTGCATTGACAATGTGTATCACTTTTGTGTGCAAGAGGGGGAATTTTTCAGGGAAGAACAGAGAGCATGCGAGGCGCCTACTCCGACCTGCGTGCCTGGGATGGGATGTCTCGTGTGTCGCCCAGGGGCGCAGGAGTGCATCGATGGGCATCCTCATCGTTGCAAAGACGATGGCAGCGGGTGGGTCTTAGTGGAACGATGCGAGGTAAGCGAAGGTGAGATTTGTCGCAGGGGACAGTGCGTCAACTTGTGCGAAGTTGCGCTCTACGAGACGACCTATGTTGGGTGTGAGTTTTTCGCGCTTGATCTCGATAATGCGGCAATTGGTGCTGGCCGTGATGCATCGAGCCAGCAATACGCAGTGGTGGTTTCGAATCCGAGCCCAATTCCAGCAGAAGTGCAGGTCGAGATCGACGATGCTCCCTACGGAACCCCTAGCCGCCCCCGAAGGATCATGAGTGTCATCGTTCCACCGAATGACCTTGAGATTTTGCGTTTGCCTCGCCGTGAGGTGGATGGTTCTTCGTCTTTTGTGCCTTGCGAGCGAGCGGGTGACCCAGCTTGCGCCCCAAACGAGGCTTGCTACTGCCAGGGTGGGCGCTTGCCTGGCCCAGGGGCACGGGATTGTCGTTGTCGGACAAGCCCAATGGGTCGTGGGCTGAATGATGGGACACATTCTGCCATTTCCTCAAATGCCTATCGCATTCGGTCCAATGTTCCTTTGATCGCCTATCAATTCAATCCTCTTGACAATGTTGGTGTGTTTTCGAACGATGCCTCTCTGCTTCTGCCCACAGGGGCTTTGGGAGCCACTTACACCGTCATCGGATGGCCTCAAACGATTGCGCACTCAGAGGATCCGCGTGAGGATTTTGATCCTGACGCCACTGATGAAGATCTCAGGGCATTTTTGACCATCGTTGGAACAAGGGAAGGAACGCGTCTCCGAGTGCAGCTTGGTCCTTTGGTGCGGCGCGTTGTGGGCCTGGGGGAAACCACGAGATTCTATCGACCGGGTGATCTCATCGAAGTCGAGCTTGGAGAGTTCGATGTGCTCAACCTTGAAACCCAAGCTTTCAACGGGGACTTTACCGGCACTGTGGTTGAAGCGAATGCACCTGTGGCTGTTTTCACTGGCAGTGAAGCCTCAGATGCTCCTCGCTTCAATGACTTGGCCAATCGGCGTTGTTGTGCGGATCACTTGGAAGAGCAGCTCTTTCCAGACCGCGTTCTTGGGTATCGATTTTTCATTGGAAAGAGTGCGTCGCGCACCCAAGCACTCAACCGGGCTTTTGTGACTGCCGATCGGGTGGGGGAGTTCGATGAGCCTGAGTATGTGCGGATCCTTGGGGTCTCGCCCGATCGCACGGCGGTGGTGACCAGCCTCCCTCCTCCTCACGACTATTTCGAGCTTGAGCGAGGTGAGAGTGTGATCCTCACCATCCATCAGGACCTCGAAATCGTGGCGGATCGGCCCATTGCCGTGCTTCAAGTGCTTGCCAGCCAGGAGGCTGTTGGAATCCCAAGCCGGTACCCAGGAGGCGATCCTGCCATCATCGCTGTGCCCCCCGTTGAGCAATACCGAAAGGATTACGTTTTTCTCGTTCCTCAATACTACGCCTTTGATTTCATCACGATCATTGCGCCACGGGATGCGCAAATCTGGCTGGATGACATTTTGCTTCAACCAGAAGACTGTGTGAGCGGGCCTGCCGACGGTCGCCCAAGACGTCGGGACGAGCCACCGCCAGATTGGCTTGTGCATCGCTGCCAGCTCTCATTTCCTGATGTCATTGGTTCCCCAAATGTGCGGATTGAACCAGGGGACCAGGGAGACGGCTACCACACCCTGCGTTCAAGCCAAGAGGTGGGCCTTATCGTATGGGGCTTTGATGCCTATGTGAGCTATGCCTACGCAGGAGGGCTCGATCTCGAACCGTTGTGGTAGGTCATTAGAAAATTTGAATCACTCCCTCCTTGGCAAGGGAGGCGATTTCTTCTTCGCTCAAGCCCGCTTCTCGAAGGATGATCAAGGTGTGCTCTCCTAAGCGAGGCGCTGGGGCAGGAGGATCTGGAGGCAATCCTGGTAAAGCAGGGCAGAGGAGATCTCCTAGGTGAAGCCATGCATGACCGGGGGTGTGGCTCGGGTCGCTCACTTCGGTTGGGTATAAAACAGGCTCAAGGCAAATGTCGTGGTCTTGAGCCAGCTTTTTCCACTCTTCGAAGTCGCGGCTGCGAAAAATCTCTTCCAACTGGGCCTGGCGCTCGACCTGGTGAAGGCCAGGGAGATGGTCATCTGGCCGTGCTTCGATTCCCACGAGGCGACAAAAGGCTTGCCAGAATTTTGGCTCAAGGGCTCCAAGGGCCATCGCTCTCCCGTCTCTGGTAAGGTAGGTGCGGAATGGAGCGATCCCACCTGCCAGCACCCCCCTTCCACCCACTGCAGCATCTCCTCCTCTGGCGTTGACCAAAGAGAAGAGCCCAAAAGCCATCGCTGCGTCCCGAAGCGCAATGTCCACTCGTTTTCCGCGGCCGCTTCGCTCCCGTTCGCTCAGGGCTGCCCAGATCCCAATCACTGCAAACAGGGCCCCCGCCACATCGGCGACTTGAATGCCAGGCACCAAAGGAGGGCCTCCTTCAGGCCCGTTGAGTGCCAGTACCCCCGCGCGGGCAAGGTAACAAATATCGTGGCCAGCCCGCGAAGCCAGTCCTCCCTCAGCCCCATACCCAGTGATCGAGCAAATGATGAGACGCGGGTGCACACTCCAAAGCACCTCATCGCTCAGGCCCAGGCGCTTCAACACGCCAGGCCGAAAGCCATCAACCAGGATGTCGTAGCGAGAAATCAAACGCAAAAAAACCTTTTGCCCCGCTTCCGCCCGGAGATCGAGAGCAATGCTGCGCTTTCCTCGGTTGAGCGCGATGAAGGCCGCATTCATTTCACCGTGATGAGGTGGCATCCACCGCAGGTAGTCACCCCCCTCCAAGGCTTCAAGCTTATCCACCTCACACCCTAAGGCCCGGAGCACCATTGTGGCATAAGGGCCAGGGAGCAACCTTGATAAGTCAAGGACACGAACACCTTCGAGCGGAAGAAACATGAGGTTAGGTCAGCAACTTTTGCAGTTTGGTTGCAAGCATCGCATTGCCGGTGATTTTGAGCTTCCCCGTGAAATAAAGCTGCATGGCAGCACTTGGGTTGGTGCTGATTTTGACCCAATCTTCAGCCGACATCTCAAGGGTGACATCTGCACCCCCTTCATCTCCGGGTCGCACCCCAATGTTGTTTTTGCAGTCCACTGTCCACACACCTCCACCTTCGCCGGTGATCTTAAAAAGAAAAACGGCACCAATGGCTTTGGCTTCATCTGGGTTGCTTGCAATTTTCGAGGGAAGCCGAGTGGTGAAATCACTTTGTGCGTCAGCCATGTGTGTGCTCCTTTCGTCCTGAATCGCGGTTCAGTTCTCTCCATGTATTCTTGAAAACTGGAGTGTCAAGGAGAACGATTTGACCTTTTGATTCACTCCAAATAGGGTGATTGCCATGGGTTGGTCAGAGCGATTAAAAGAATTGACCACAAGGCTTCTCCAAGACGAGCGGGTTGGCCGCCTTCTGCGTGACGAGCGCGCCTTGCGCCTCATTGGCCAATTGCTCGAGCTTCAAGGCAGGCTTAGGACAGGTTTCGATCGTCAGGTCGAAGCCTTGGCCCGCTTTTTGGGGCTTGCCACCCAAGACGAGGTGAAAGAGCTTAAGCGCCTCGTGCGGAGGCTCGAGCAGGAGCTCCGGAAGAGCAAAAGGGAGGAAACTCCTCCCCCAATACGACATGAGGAACAAAACTAGGATGGGCTTCCAACGAAAGCTTGCAGAAGTTCTGGTCTGGCCGCCAGAAGGCTTGCGCCAATTGCGACTGTGCATGCCGGATCGACATCGTGCCTTGGGCGCTTTCCAAAGCGTTGGACGAGACTCTCCCGCAGGACGGCCAAGCGCGTGCTTCCTCCCGATAAAAAGATCGCGTCGATTTCTCGAGGTGTGACGCGGGCTTGTTCGAGCACTTCTTCTGTGATTTGAAGCGCCCGCATCACAAAGGGGCATGCCACTTCTGCAAGGGTCGCCCGGTCAAGTGATATTGCGCCAACGCTGATTGGTGCAGCTGGATCGAGATCAGTGCCCTGGATGAGGGTGCTTTCTTCATAAGCCAGTTGCATTTTGGCCTGTTCAACCTCGTGAACCAGGCGGTCGAGAACCACAGGATTGCTTCCAAGGTCCCATCCTGTGGCTCGGAGAAGCTGTTCTCTCAACCGCATGGCCAAGGCCAGGTCGATATCATTCCCTCCAAGGTATGGATCACCTCCTTGGGCCAGAACACGGAAGGGGTGAAGCGTGCCATCGATGACAGCCACATCAAAGGTGCCCCCCCCAAAATCAAAAACCAAGGCCCTTCGGACACTCGATCTTCCCACATAGGCCACGGCCGTAAGCACCGGCTCCTCTATGAGATGCACCTTGGCAAAACCCAGCGATTGCAAGGCATTGAGAAGAACTTGTTTGCGTTCAGGAGTGTAACTGGTGGGTACCCCAACAACCAAAACCGAGACGCTTAAAGGACTTACATCTGCAAGCGCAAAGGCATGGGCGATGATCATTTTGGCAATTTCGCTTGCTCTAAAAGCCCCTCCCCGCGTGCGGAAGCTCAATTCATCCTGATGGATGTCTCCAACGAAATATGGCATTGTTGCGATGAACGATTTTGCTACAGAAGAGCTGGGTGGGGCACCGATCACCCTTTTAATCGAAAGGAGGGTGTTGGGTGGATCGATTGCGCGCCGCATGCGGGCTGGTTCACCGATGACCGTGGTGCCAGATGGCAAAAAAGCCAATGCCGATGGCAAAAGGACAGAGCCTGTTTCGCCCAAGGGAATCGGTCTACCGAAAGAGGCGACTGTGGTGTTGGTTGTGCCAAAGTCAAGGCCAATTGCGAGAGTTTGGTGTCGGATTGCCACTGCTAAGCCCCTCTGCGTTGATTTGCTGCATGAAACAATATGACAGGCGAGAAGATTATGCTATCCCCGGATTGATTGAAAGCGTCAAAGGTGGTGGCTTGTGTCAGGAGTAATTCAAAAAACACCTTTGGTTGAACTCAAACAAGTTGGACGTGGAAGCGGGGTGAAGTTGTTTGCCAAATGCGAATTTTTGGGGGTGACGGGATCCGGTGAGGATCGAGTGGTGCTTCATGTGTTGAATGCAGCCGAACAGCGAGGCCTGATTCAGCAGGGCTGGACTGTGGTTGAAGCTGCCGAAGGTGTATTGGGTGTTTCCATTGCAATGGTCTCGTCGTTGAAAGGGTACCGTGCTGTGATCGTGCTTCCCGATAAGACCAGCCACGAATGGGTGGCTGCAATCAAGGCATTTGGTGCCCGCGTTGTTCTCTGCCCAACCGCTGTTGATCCCGAAGATCCCCGTTCAACCACTTCGATTGCCCGACGGATCGCTCAAGAGACCACAAACGCTTTTTTGATCAACCACACCGAGAACGCAGACTTTGTCGAAGCGTATGCACAGGTGCTTGGGCCAGAGATTTGGGAGCAAAGCGGAGGGGAGCTCGATGTGGTGGTTGGTGGGTTGGAGAGTGGAGCGCTTCTTGTGGGAGTTGGCAAGTATTTGAAAAACAAGAAATCTTCTGTGCGCGTGGTGGGGGTGGAGCCAGTTGGGTCGGTGTATTCTGACTGGTTTCACTCTGGTAAGGTCGTAAAAACCTTTCCATACAAACTAGATGGCTTGGGTGCAGCCTGCGTTTCACCATTGGTCGATCGCAACTTGATCGATGAAGTGGTGAGGGTGGATGACAGAGAGGGCTTTCTCATGGCACGTGAGATCGCCCGATCTGAATCTCTTTTTGTTGGAGGTGCGAGTGGAGCCATCGTTGCTGGAGCTCTCCGCTACGCGCGCATGGTGAATGATCCTTCTCTCAAGGTGATGGTTGTTGTTCTTCCTGATCATGGAGCTTTTGCGCTTTCAACTGTTTTTAGCGATGAGTGGATGCGAGAAAATGGCTTCCTCGAAGACAGAGGGCTTGGAACAGTTGCTGATCTCATGGCTCAAAGGGTAAGCAACGAGGTGATTGCGGCTCATCCAACCGATCGAATACGCGACGTGATTGGACGCATGAAGGTTCACGGTATTTCTCAGCTTCCTGTCGTGGAAGATGGAAGGCCGATCGGAATCATCTCAGAGGTCGATCTGCTCCGATACCTTGCAGTGGGTGAGTATGGCTTAGATAGCCCAGTTGGCCCCTTGGTTGAGTATGATTATGCAACGGTTAGCCCACGAACAAGCATTGAATCGCTGCAACAATGCCTTGCCAATTCGAGGGCAGTGCTGGTTGTCGAGGATGGAAAGGTGATTGCAATCATCACCAAGATCGATCTGATCGATTACCTTGCCAGGAGAATGGGGTAAGAGGAATCACTGGAGGTGGGGAAAAGCGCTTCGATGCTTGCACCAAGCTCCTCGTCGATTGGTAAAGGAGGCTCCCTTTCTTCAGGAAGATTGTAAAGCGCCCAGCGCACACGAAGAGGGTGTTCGACTTGAGGGAGCTCCAACCTTTCAAAGCACTGGGCAACACAGTCTTGTAGGGAAGGCGTGGCATTCCCTTTGGTTTCGATCGATTCGATTTCACCTTGGTGCCATACGAATTCAACCTCAACGCGGGCTTGGTGGGATGAGCGCCCACGCCGATCACTTCGAAAGCAATCCCTGGCGCAAGGTAAAATCTGCCGGTGCAGAGCGCGTTGTACTGACTGAGGAGGGGGTGGTTGGGTATGGTGAATGGTGGATGGGATTGGTGAGATCGAAGAGCATGTGTGAGGCACAGAAGGAATTGCGAAGGTGGTGGGCAGAGATGGTGGACATGGAGGCAGCGAGCGAAAAGAGGGAGCAGCGATCAACCTACGAGCTGGTTGATGAATGGCAAGCAGCAGGGCGCTGAGGCTTGGTGAGGCTGGACGCACCCTCAGAGGGGTTCGGTTGATTCTTGGGATATCCGAAGGAGAAATCGGCAAAAACAGGTTGGTGAATTCACCCGGATATAGCCACAAGTCGATCCTTTCTCTCCTTGACCACCTCAAGTGGATTGGTTGTGGTGGCATTGGAGACAGCACTTCCTTCAACCAATGATCGAGTTCCCTCGAATCAGTACTGGACATGTCCATCGCTTCCCTTGGCAAGACCAATGGCGTGGTGTGAAGAACACGAGCGAGCTCGAGGAATGGTGTTGAAGGTGGTGCGACACTGATCAAGTGCACCTTGACATTTTTTGACATCAATTCGCGAGCGCATTCGTGGTCTCCATGTGTTGGTGTGAGGCCCCCATCACCAATCCAAAAGAGATGGCTTTGAGCCGTTGAGAGAGAAGAAAGAAGGCGACACAAGGGGAGCCACCTCGTCGAACGGCCAAGATCGAGTTCATCTAGGCGATGCCATAACTCGGGTGGCAGATCCTTTTGGAAAGAGGGTGTAAGCTCGATCGCTCGAGAAGCAAAGGCAACGGGCATGATGCGAGAGGCCGTTGGGAGCAGAGAGGTGATTCGTTGTGCAACCACAACAATGCGTTTGAGGTGAACTCCACGGGTTGAAGGACTGATGTCGATGGCAAGCACTGCATCAATTGGGTGAATGGATGGAAGAGGCGCTTGGAGCTCGAGCCATAAACAAAGTTGATCCGCGCATGGAGCTGCCCAAGCATTCCACCAGAGCTTTCTAACCCCTGGAAGAAGAGAAGACAACACCGTTGGCTGGCCTGGGAAGATCTCAAATGCTTCTTCTTCCCCGTACTCAAGCCCGTTAATCGTGGGTGTGCTCCACCCCTCCACTGAAAAGGTGATGGTTGGTTTGGCAACCCGCGCGTCCTGTGGTGTTGGAGGGAGATGTACGAAGGCGGCGCCACCATGGGCTTGAATTCCCATCGCAAACTCGAGGTGAGCATGCAACACACCTGGGTGAATGTTTGCATCTGCACCAACACTGCGCTTGGGGATTGGCGCGGCACGAAGCA
>JANWYL010000132.1 GCA_025056955.1 Sandaracinaceae bacterium
AACGGAAAAGAGGGTACATGGGCTGATTCCCTCACTTGTTCCTCCTCGCTCAACTACAGAGTTCCCTTTCGAAAAGCCTGGGAGCAAAGCCACTCCCCACCCATCCATCATCCAAACACCAGCGGAAAAATCGCCCGATCGAATTTGAATCCTCCCCCTTCCACCGCCACGGCTCCGCACGATTAGCCACACATTCCACTGGCTGGGGCTCTGTTGGGAGAAGACGCAACCATGCTCGAGATCGCCCATTTCAGGCGGTTGCGCACGCAAGAAGGCAAGCCTATCAACTCTGAGAAGACCTGCGCCAACTCTTGGATCAAACACTTTATCTGTGAGCTGTGCAGCGGTGGCAGCAAGGAGCGAAAAATCCGAACGAGTTCCTGGAGCCACACCTCGAGCCAATGCCAATGCACCTCCAACGATTGCGGCAGAAATTGAGGTACCTGCCATCGCCACTCGCCCCTCGCCCCTGCGAAGGCGGTGAAATTGCTCCCCTTTTACTATCGCACCTTTTGCGCTTGGATCCAGATCGCTCGAGAGTGCAACCACAACCCATCCCCCTGGTGCAACGATGGTTGGAATGGGTAAACCATCTACCCGTGGGCCGCGTGATGAAAAAAGGGCACGTTCGACTTCATCACCCGCAACATCTGCCTCCCCTCCCTTGCTATAAGCACCAACCGAAATCACCTTCTCGGCAGTTGCTGGAATCCTCACTTCATGGTGAGGGTCAGGTTGAATGAAGCGAGGGTAAAAGCCGAATTCACCCAAATCAGCCCCAGAAATCCACGCATCGATCATTTCGCCCCCGTCCCTCTGCGACCAAATTTCAACTGCCCAAGTCCCTGCCGTAAGCTCACCTGTCAATCGCACTGAATGCCACCCATTTTTTTTTGTGACTTCAATGCGCACGGTGTTGGTTGAGTGCACTCCATCACCCTCAAAAATCGGCGTGGTCATTCCATTTGGAAGATAAAAGCGAAAAGAGTGCCCCCCTCGAATCGCAAGTTGTATCCACGATGCATGCCTGCGCGATCCAGGAGAATGGAACTCAAGGTACCACGGACGAAAAGCAAAAGCAGCACCTCTTGCGTGAATCCCAAGCAATCCATCATTTCCAGAAGCTGCAACAATTGCAACTCCAAGGCTCACCAATTCGTTTAAAGCCTTTTCATACTGGCTGCTTCCGTCATGCGCACCATCATGCCCACCCAAAGCAAGAAGAACAACAGTTCGCTCTGGTTGACTCACCCGAGGATCCGTGCAGAACTGTACGCCCCGAATCACGTCCATCGGCCAAAATCCTCCCGCTTTATCGTCAAAAGCATCAACCACGATGAGATCGGCCTCTGGTGCAACCCCAGCAAACCAACCAAAAGAAGATGAACCGGTTGCAGCGCCGTCTCCCGCAGCAGCAGATGCCACTGCTGTACCATGCCCCTGCCGGTCAACAACCACCTTCTCCCCCCGTGCAAGAGCCAGATCAACCTCCTCTGCTGACCAGACAGCCCCTCCGTAACGCTCAAGATGGGGGTGAACCCCCCTAGGTGCCGCACCCATGTCCAGAATCCATCGAATCCTTGTCCTTCCGGTTGCATCTCTGAAGTCTTCATGAGTGGTATCAATCCCTGTATCGACGATGCATATCGTTGCACTCTTGCCCCTCCCCTCACTTCCCAATGCCCACGCGCGAGGCAAACCAATATGCTCTCTCACAAAGCCGATCTGAGGACTCCATAGGCAAGGGTGCAACGCTCCCCTCTTGCCACAATCCCATCTGTTTTCATCGGAAACATTTTCTTGGGCCTGCAATTCGCCCTCGCCAAGCAAGGTGATTGCAATCAAAAGTGACATCATGATCACTTCAAAACAACCCCACCATCTTTGGGAGCTCCCCTCTTCCCAAGATGAACTGTAGATGACCTCCTCATTCTTCACGCTTAAATCCCTGTGCCATATCAACCGATCAACAACCAGTGACTATGAAGGCACACCCTCCTGCGTTGCGTTCTTTCTTCTAGACCCAGGCTTTTGACCATCGGCCACAACGGATGACGACTCTGCTTGGGATAGGCGTGATTTTCTTCGTCGAGGAGAGGAACATTCCGCTATCTGTGCGGAAGTTTCTTTCGTGGTGGATGAAGCAGATGCCGTTTTTGATTTTGATTTACCCTTTTTGCTCGTCTTTTGGCGAGGGGCACCTTCCGCTTCGACTGCAGCGCGTCGCTCTTCGATCAAAGAAAGCGCATCCTCAAGCGTTATCTCGTCAACTGAAGAGGTTTTGGGAATGCTTACGTTGATCTCTCCATCTGTGATGTATGGCCCATAGCGCCCGCTTTTTAAAACAATCATCCGGCCACTCGAGGGATCGCTCCCAAGCTCCCGGATAACGACACTCGCTGGTGAGCGGAGGGTGCGGCCCTTCGGTTGAGCAAAGCGAGCAAGCGCTTCTTCGAGAGTGATCGAAAAAAGCTGCTCGGGAGTATCAAGACTGCGGGTCTCCTCCCCTTTGCTGAGGTAAGGGCCGAATTTTCCAAGGTGCGCCACAATTTCCTTGCCATCGGGTGACTTCCCCACAACACGGGGCAGGGAAAGGAGCCTGAGTGCCTCTTCGAGAGTGATTGTTGCAGGATCCCATGGAGGCGCGATGGAGACAGTTTTTGGCTTCTCTCCATCAGTGCGCGGATCACCGAGCATAAGGTAGGAGCCATATCGCCCCGGACGAACGTATACAGGCAGGCCTGTCTCTGGATCGTTCCCAAGCCAACGCCCGCCCGAATTTTTGGCTTGCTCTAGAAGCTCGAGGGCTTTTTCAGGCTTAAGCTCATCAGGCGCGAGATCCTCGGGGATAGGAGCAGTGTCTTCACCGCGCTGAAGGTAAACACCAAAGCGCCCCACCCGCACCACAATGTCTTGTCCTTCGGGATCTTTTCCAATGGGGATCGTGTTGATTTCACGCGCATCGATGTCCCCCAGCTGTTCCGAAACCAATCGATGCAAGCCAAGCTCAAGCGCATGATGAGAAGAAGGATGCCCCTCTTGTGAAGCACCTCCATGCGATTGACCAAAATAGAAGCGCTCAAGCCAAGGAACCGGCTCCGTTTCTCCACGAGCAATGCTGTCAAGCCCGTCTTCCATGTGCGCGGTAAATGCGTAGTCAACGAGCGCAGGGAAGTGACGCTCGAGCAACGCAGTGACGGCAAAAGCCAAAAATGTCGGTACCAAGGCTTGCCCCCGCTTTGCGACATAGCCCCGCTCCTGGATGGTCGAAAGAATGGTCGCATACGTTGAAGGACGGCCGACCCCCAGCTCCTCAAGCTTTTTGGTGAGCGAAGCCTCAGTGTAGCGAGGAGGAGGCTGCGTGGTGTGAGATTTGGCTTGAACGTTGACACATCTCAGAAGCTGGCTCTCTTCAAGCTTTGGCAAATGTTTCTCTCGGCTTTCAAGCTCGGCTTCGGGGTCGTCCGAACCCTCAACATAAACCCGGAGAAACCCAGGAAATTCAATTGTTAGCCCACTCGCACTGAATTCAGCAACACGACCATCTGGCAAAGCGCACCTCAACCGCACCGACACGCTTTCCCCACGAGCATCTTGCATCTGCGAAGCGAGCGTGCGCTTCCAAATCAGTTCATACACTTTGGCCTGATCAGAATCGACTTCACCGCCAACTGCCTCAGGGTGCTTCCACTCCTCCCCCGCAGGGCGAATGGCCTCATGGGCCTCTTGGGCGTTTTTCACTTTGTTCACGTACTTTCGGGGAGAAGGAGGAAGGTACTCTCCTCCATACATTGACGAAATGAGCTTGCGGGCTGTCTCGATGGCTGATTCCGCCAGGGTTGTCGAATCGGTACGCATGTAGGTGATGTACCCTGCCTCATAGAGGCGCTGGGCAGCTTTCATGGTGCGCTGGGCAGAAAAGCGCAATTTTCTTCCAGCTTCTTGCTGAAGCGTCGAAGTCATAAAGGGAGGGGAAGGGCTTCTGCGGTAGGGCTTGCGTTCTATCGAAACCACCTCGAGGGTCGCTCTCCGTAAAGCCGACGCAATCCGATTGGCCTCTTCTTCTCCCAAAACGATCACCCTTTGGTTTTGGGACTCGTCTTTGAGCTGACCACGCTCATCGAAGTCCTTGCCCGTCGCAACCCTGCGCCCATCAATCGCAATGAGTTCTGCCTCAAATTCGGAGCCTGGCTCGTTTTCTTTGACCAAAGAAACGCGCACTCCCGCATAGCGCGCCGGAGTGAAAGCCATCCGCTCTCGCTCGCATTCCACGAGAAGGCGCGTGGCCACACTCTGCACGCGCCCTGCAGAAAGACGAGGCATGATCTTTTTCCAAAGCACAGGAGACACTTCCCAGCCGTACAGCCGATCGAGAATGCGGCGGGCCTCTTGGGCGTTGACCAACCTGCGATCAATATCGCGGGGGTTGCGCAAAGCCTCTTGAATCGCTTTGGGTGTGATCTCGTGAAATACCATGCGCCGAACAGGTACCTTTGGACGCAAAACCTCGGTCAGATGCCAAGCAATCGACTCACCCTCGCGATCCCCATCGGTGGCAAGGTACAAAGCCTCGGCCTGACTCAAAAGCTTCTTGAGTTTGGCAATCACTGCCTTTTTTTCTGGTTCAATCACGTAAATCGGTCGAAAATTGTTCTCTACATCAACCCCAAGCTTGCCTGCTTCCGTCCCTCGAAACTCTTCTGGGACTTCATCGGCACTTTTTGGCAAATCACGGATATGACCAACAGAAGACTCTACGATGAACTCAGACCCCAAATAGCTGGCAATTGTTTTTGCCTTGGCCGGAGATTCAACAACGACCAGTGACTTTCCGTGCGCCATGGCCCATGCACTTACTTTGAAACAAAAACACTCAAAACCAATATCGAAAACACACAAAGGATATCTTTTGGATTGTCTAGCTTCCTTTGGCCGTCAATCACCAAGAACCAAACCCTCCCTTTCTTTCATTGCTGCTCGAGCAAAAAAGCCATCAAAACCAAACCTCCGCAAGGCAAAAAGGAAGGAATCGCTCTTCACCCCGCCTGTGCATCCCACGTTCATGGAAGGGCATGCAAAAGTGAAAGACACCCTGTGGCTTGCTGATGTGTTTCGCGATGTCGTCACGAGATGATGGCGATCAAATGAGCTCCACGTTCAATCATGTTGATGGATCAGTTGATGAGCACACGATAGGTGATGGCAAGAAGGTGATGGCAAGATGACACTTGCCGCCTGTTTCTGCACTGCTGATTCAGTGGCTTCTTATCACCTCTGAAAACATCAAGTCTTCCTCCATCTTCGGTTGAGCAACAAGGGAAAAGGTGTGTTTCTGCACAGAGCCAAACACCAAAATGGACCTCACTTCCTACATCGAATGTGCTCTGAAGAAGGGTAGCACACGACGAATTGGTGCCTACCACCCCTTGGTGGAAGCACATGTTTTTTGTCAATGCGCAAGGTCCCTTGCCCTAACCCCTAGGGCTCTCTATTAGCAACTTCCTCAAAGAAAAGAGTGAGTACGGCCATTCATGCTTATTCCCTTGGTTGCATGGCTTTTCGTTGTGCTTTCCACCAGCTGCACAACGCTCTCACCAACCACCTGTCACAGCAACTTGCCCAACAACAATTTGCCCCACTTGAGGTGGTTGATCCCATCGTCTCAATTCGACCCAATCACCATGCCCATTCACCCTTTCACAAAGAAACGCCTCATACCCCTCGCCATTTGGTTGCCTCCCATACTTTCCCAATTGCCAGTACATAGGCAGCCAAGCGCAAGGAACACCTGCGCCGCTTGGCTTCTTCCCACACCCTGTCAAAGGCCTGCCAAAGGATGCGGCGCAACTCTTTGTTAATCTGCTCTTCTTCCCAGTAAAAGTGCTGAAGGTTTTGCACCCACTCAAAGTAGCTGACGGTCACCCCCCCAGCGTTTGCGAGAATGTCGGGAACCACTTGAATCCCTCGCTCGTGGAGGATCTCGTCAGCTTCTGGCGTGGTTGGGCCATTGGCCCCTTCAATGACAAAGCGTGCTCTGATCGTCTTGGCAATTTCCTTGGTGATGACTCCACCCACTGCCGCAGGAAGGAGCACATCGCAATCCAGTCCAAGCAGGGCTTCGGCCTCAATCGGCTCTCCCCCGTCAAAGCCCCGCAAGCTCCCTGCCCGCTCCACATGTTCGAGCGCGTGGGCGATATCGATCCCATCGCTGTTGAAGTAGGCCCCACCCAGGTCTGAGATGCCAACGATCTTGCATCCGCGTTCCGCCAGGAAGCGTGCAGCCCAGGAGCCCACATTTCCAAAGCCCTGAATGACAACGCGCTTGCCTGAAAGAGATTCGCCCAATCGGTTGAAGAGGGCCTCGAGAAGCTCAACACATCCTCGCCCAGTTGCTGAAATGCGCCCAAGCGAGCCTCCAAGCGCAACAGGTTTGCCCGTCACCACTCCTGGCCGATGACCGTGGTACTTCGCGTACTGGTCGAAAAACCAAGCCATCTCACGTGGCCCGGTGCCCATGTCAGGGCCTGGAATATCGGTGTGGTCGCCAACAATGTCGTGAATTTTGTCAACAAGGGCTCTCGTCAACCGCTCCCGCTCTGCAACAGAAAGCCGCGCCGCATCCACTTGAATGCCCCCCTTGGCACCCCCAAAAGGAATCCCAACCAAAGCCGTCTTCCAAGTCATGAGCTGGGCCAAAGCCCTCACCTCGTCAGAGTCAACTTGAGGATGGTAGCGAATGCCTCCTTTGAAGGGCCCCCGGGAGTTGTCGTGTTGCACGCGGTAACCGATGAATGTTCCGGTTTTTCCATCATCCATGCGGATGTTGAGCTCAACACGCACCTCGCGATAAGGGGTTAGCAACTGCACCCACGCTTCTTGAGGCAGTTCCAACTCGCGCGCCGCCCACTCAAAATAGCGATTTGCATGTTCCAATGCCTCAGCGCCCACTGGTACCTCCTCTTTTCACCTGATGTAGAGCACAAAAAGCACCACACCAACCCACCCGCCTATGCTTGCAATAAAGAGCGGATCACGCAGCATCGCATCTGTGGGACTCTCTGGCCTTTCTTTGGAATTCACAAGGAAAACAAAACGGAGCATTCCGGCAGCCACAGGAATGGCGCTCCATATAAGATGAGGAGTTCGAAAGCGCTGGACTGTGGCTGGATCAAGTGTGTAGATCAAGTAGGTGAGGAAAGTGGCAAGGCCAAAAATCCACACGAGCCAACGCAATAAGCCCAAATGATAGAGTTGCAACACCTTGCGTGTCTCTCTCCCCCCATTGGCCAAGCCAAGCTCATGCATCCTCTTACCAAGGCCAAGAAACATGGCAGCAAGAAAGATCACCGCAACCAGATAACCAGATGGAGGCACGCGGGCAGCATAAGCACCTGTCAATACCCTGAGCTCAAACCCAAGAGCAATGGACACCACATCGAGGTATGGAAGCTTTTTCAAGGCAGAGGAATACAAAACGTTAAGCAGCAAATAGCCAAGCATTGCAAGGGCTGCCTTGGCCGAAACGATCAAAACAGCCGTCAACGCAAAAGGAATCATTGAGAAGGCAGCCCGACGAGCCACAGGAATCGGTAAATCCCCTGAGGCAATTGGGCGATGACGCTTGATCGGATGCCTTCGATCTGCCTCGACATCTGCAATGTCGTTAAGAAGGTAAATGGCCCCCGCAAGCATGCAAAAGCATCCGAAAACCACAGCGGTGCGAAGCAGCGCCTCTAGGCGAGAAAGCTCCTGGGCAAAAACCAAAGGGCCAAATACCACAGTGTTCTTAACCCACTGTGTTGGCCTCATTCCACGCAAAAGCGCTAGAAACCACAAGGATCGATGCCTCGCCAGGTCAGACAATCGAGGGCAACACTAACAGAACACAGGCAATGCGTCGAATTGTTTGCAAGTCCTGCACTCGTGGCACACAGCAAAACCACCCACTCAAGCTTCAACGAAGGCTGCTATCCGCCAGGGCGTGATTGGCCTTTTACTACAAATTGCGTCGGTACTGGCCGCCCACTTCATATAGCGCGCGAGTGATCTGACCAAGTGAGCAGACTTCCGAAACGTCAAGGAGAGCATCGAAAATGTTTCGCCCCCCCAAAGCAGCACGCTTGAGTTGCTCCAAGGCTTGAGGTGCCTCATGCGCATGTTCCTCTTGAA
>JANWYL010000133.1 GCA_025056955.1 Sandaracinaceae bacterium
GATCACCGTGCGACCACCCAAGGCGGGCCAGGTAGTTGAGAACCGCGTCAGGAAGATACCCCATGTCGCGGTACTCAGTGACGCTTACGGCTGCGTTTCGCTTGCTTAGTTTTTTGCCATCAGGGCCGTTGATCATTGGAAGGTGAGCAAAACGAGGAGGGGTACGGCCCAAGGCTTGGTAAATGAGGATTTGGATTGGGGTGTTCACCACGTGGTCGTCGCCACGGGCAACGAGGGTGATCTCCATGGTGATGTCATCGATTGCGGCACCAAAGTTGTAGAGAGGAACTCCATTTGAGCGGAGCAAAACGACATCCTGCTGCTGGTCGTTTGGAAAATCGATACGGCCCTTTACCAGATCGAGCCATCCAGTGCTCCCTCGAGTGGGTGCTTTCAGGCGAATCACATAGGGGCGGTCATCTTTGGGCCAATCGCGCGGCCCTTTGTCTCGCCACCATCCAGGGTAGCGAAAATAGGGCTGCCCTGCCTTGGCCTGGCGCTCACGCTCAGCCTCAAGCTCCTCTTTGGTGGCATAGCATCGGTAGGCACTCCCCTGAGCAACCATCCGATCGGCAAACTCTTTGTAGATATGCAGCCGCTCCATCTGAAAGTAGGGCCCGTAAGGGCCGCCCACTTCGGGGCCCTCATCCCAATCGAGACCAAGCCATCGCATCGAATCGAGGATCACCTGGGTGCTTTCCGCCGTGTTCCTTTCCACGTCTGTGTCTTCAATGCGCAAAATGAAAACGCCTTTGGTCTTACGGGCCCAAAGCCAGTTGTAAAGCGCCGTTCGCACGCCACCAATATGCAAATAGCCAGTCGGACTTGGAGCAAAGCGAAGACGTTCCTTATCCATTTCCACCTCTTCACCTAGGTAGCACGAAGGAAAGGAAACGCATTCGGAGCAAGATTTCTTTTGCTTCTGTTTCAGCTATGATCGCAATGGGCATGGGCATATGAGGCACCCTGGGCTTCGCACCTTCCAAGTGGTGTTGTTTTGGCTTTGTTGCTCTTTTGGATTTGGTTGCGGAGGTAATGGAAAGAGCGAGAGGGCGGACTCGGGAAGAGAGGGAGGAAACGCTGATGTCAGCCCACCAAGCGATGTAGGGGCAAGAGATGATGCAAACACGAACATGAACATGACGAGCGATCGATGTGCTGGACCAGCTGGGCGCACCATGAGGGTGCTCTTTGTTGGAAACAGCCAAATCGACTTTTGGAATCTTCCGCGCCTTGTGAGCTCGCTCTCTGAAAGTGCAAATCCAAGTTGCCCGCGCATCATTGGGGAAAAGCACACCCGCGGCGGAGCGAATCTCGACGAAATCTGGCGTGAAACAAATCTCAGGGAGCGGATTCAAAACAACCGCTACGATCTCGTTGTGCTTGCCGAATCGATCGATCTCGTGGACCACCGTCCGCCCTTTCCTGAGCTTTTCTTTTCTGTCGCGCGCCAAATCGTCCAGGTGGTGCGTGCAAGTGGCGGAGAGGCCATGCTCTATGCAACGCCGTACGTCGAGACCCCTGAACGTCGGGGCTTCCGGGAAATGGTTGAACCACAGCTTCAGCTTGGAGCTGAGCTTGGGCTTCGGGTGGCTGCAGGAGGCCTTGCCTGGCTTCGCGCATGGCAAGGGATGCCCTCCCTTGACTTGTACCACGAAGATCGGGGGCACCCTGGATTTGTAGGGAGTTACCTATCTGGCCTTGTGATTTGGGCAACGATCATGGGGCGAAGCCCGGTTGGCCTCACCAACATGCCTGTAACAGACTGCACAGATGGCCCCTGCACCCCGATTTCACAAGAGCTTGCACGCTACCTACAAGGGGTTGCAGAGGAGAGCTGGCGCCTCGATGGGCGACCGTAAAGCACTCAGGAGGGCTGCTTTGGAGCAAAGGACATGCAGCTCCCTTGAGGGTCGACGGGGCCCGGGAAAAGCTGGCAGCTGCCACAGCCATTCGGCATGGGTGTATAAAACTGACAAAGCTCACACCTCTTCTGAGGATCTTGTGATTTTGGTACGTATTTAAGTTGCTGACGAAGGGTGGTGTCGACCCCGGTGGTATCGTTGCAGTTTGGCTTCTCTTCTTTTTTGCTTGAGCAGCCCACTTGAGGAAGGACAAAGAGGGCGGCGCTGGCCCCTCCAAACACCTTAAGAAAGTACCGACGAGTGAATTGCTCCATGTGGCCTCCATTCCCTTGCGCTTTGTTTGCGCTTGCACCTCCAAAGTTGAGCCTAAAAACGAGAGGTGGCAATTTATCGAGAGTTGTTTTCATTCTCATGAGCTCACAAATTGTGTGAGGGACGAGATGAAGCCATTGTGCTTGATCGATGGGCTTGATCGATAGGAAAGAAGTCCCACCGATTGAAAGGCAATGAACGCTTTCGAAGGTTCCGCTGAGAAAGCAGCGAGGGTCTTAGAACTTTTTCATGAGCCAACCCGGCTCTGGTTTGAGGAAAGCTTCAGCAAACCGACTGAAGCGCAGGCAAAAGCGTGGCCCCTTTTGCACCGAGGAGAAAGCCTGCTGCTGCTCGCACCAACAGGCTCGGGAAAAACTTTGGCCGCTTTTCTTGTTGCAATCGATCGGGCCCTTTTCGGCTCACCAGAGCACACAAAAAGGCGAGTGCTTTACATCTCGCCACTTAAAGCGCTTGCCGTTGATATCGAAAGAAACCTTCGGGCTCCTTTGGTTGGCATCCAGCGATGCGCTGAACGCATCGGGCATGGCTTCGCTCCAGTCGAAGTCGCCTTGCGCACGGGAGATACTGAGCAGAAAGAGCGTGCTCGCCAGTTGCGAAAAAAACCGGACATCTGGGTAACCACGCCTGAGTCTTTGTTTTTGCTTCTCACCTCAAAAGCCCGCACCCGTTTGGCTGAAGTCGATGTGGTGGTCGTCGATGAAATCCATGCGCTTGTCCCAAGCAAACGAGGAACACATCTCTTTCTCTCTCTCGAACGCCTCGAAGCACTAAGGCGCGCTTTGCGTCCAGGAGTTCCGCCCCTTCAGCGAATTGGTCTTTCAGCCACCCAGTCGGACCCAGAAGAAGTGGCCCGGTTGCTTGGGGGTGGTGAGGTCGATGCAAATGGCGTCTACCACAACCGCCCTGTCGCCGTGGTCGATGCCCGAGAGCCCAAGCGCCTTTCGATTCGAGTGGAGCTTCCCTGGGCCTCCCAGCGCCTGAGCACAGGAACGCAAGGGAACATGGCTGAAACGAGGGAAGATGGAATCGTTTCCCCGATTTGGCGAGCAATCAACCAGCGTTTGCTTGAGTTGATCAGCAGCCATCGCTCCACGATGGTCTTTGTCAATAGCAGAAGGCTCGCTGAGCGGATCGCGGCTGAACTCAACGCCCAAAGCGGTCAAACCATCGCACGCGCCCATCACGGCTCCTTGTCCAGGGAAGAGCGGGCAACCATTGAAGACTTGCTCAAGTGCGGCACCCTTCCTGGTGTCATTGCCACAAGTTCACTCGAGCTCGGCATCGATGTCGGCGCAGTGGATCTCGTTGTGCAAATCGAAGCCCCCCCTTCAATTGCATCGGGGCTTCAACGCGTCGGCCGCGCCTCACACCAAGTGGGCGCCACCTCCCATGGCGTTCTCATACCCAAGCACAGAGGGGACCTTCTGGCCTGTGCAGCAGCATTGCAGGAAATGCTCGCCGGCCGCATCGAGCGCAGCAAGGCCCCTCGGAATGCTCTAGACGTTCTGGCTCAGCAAGTGGTCGCAATGCTCTGCGTCGAACCAATGCACATCGATGAACTTTATCGAAGAATCCGTGGCGCTGCACCCTTTGCTCAGCTTTCAAGAACGCTCTTTGAAGATGTTCTTGACATGCTTTCAGGGCGCTATCCCTCCGAGGAATTTTCGGACCTCAAACCGCGAATCGTTTGGGATCGAGAGACCGGAATGCTTCGCGCTCGAGAAGGGGCCTTCCGGATCGTCATCAACAATGGAGGAGTCATTCCTGAGCGTGGACTTTATGGGGTTTATCTGCCTGATTTCTACCAAGAAGGAGGCAAAGAAAACCACGCGAAATTGTCTAAGCGCGTTGGCGAGCTCGACGAACAAATGGTTTTCGAGGCCCAAGAAGGCGAAGTTTTTCTGCTCGGTGCTTCAAGTTGGCAAATTGTCGAAATTCGCAGCGATCGCGTGATCGTCGTTCCTGCACCAGGCAAGCCAGGCAAGATGCCCTTTTGGCACGGTGACCGGCCAGCTCGCAGCGTGGAAATGGGTGAGGCCATAGGCAGGTTGATCCGAAAAATCGAAGCAAGCAGTGACAGTAAAGCCCACAAGCTTTTGATCGAAGAACACATGCTTGACGAGGAAGCGGCCAGGGAGCTCGTGCACTACATCCGTGAACAAAAAGAAGCCACAGGGCACCTCCCATCAGACAGGACAATCGTCATTGAATGCTTTCGGGATGAGTTTGACGACGTAAGGGTTGCAATCCTTTCACCCTGGGGAACAAGGGTGCATGCTCCTCTCGCCACCGCAATCGCGCGAATGGCTCTTGAACATCGCCTCGAAACCGAATCCTTTTGGACCGACGATGCGATCATTCTCCGCTTTCCTGGAAGCGACACCGTGCCAAACGTGCTCCGCTTGATTCCTTCTTCTCATGAAATTGAAGACGTGATCGTGGAAGGGCTACCAGGTACTGCGCTTTTTAGTGCCCACTTCCGGGAGTGTGCACAACGCGCACTGCTTCTTCCCAAAAAGTACCCCAAGCAAAGGCAGCCATTTTGGGCCTTGCGACAACGTGCCCAAGCCTTGCTCGCTGTGGCTTCTCGTTTTCCTTCCTTTCCAGTTGTTCTTGAAACTTACAGAGAAGTTCTCGAAGACGTTTTCGATGTCCCCTTCCTTCGCTCGATCCTCGAACGCATTGAGCGTGGCGAGATCCAAATCGTCTGGACACACACGGAACGTCCTTCCCCTTTTGCCGCAGCTTCGCTTTTTTCTTATGCCGCCACATTCATGTATGAGGGGGACGCTCCTCTTTCTGAGCGGAAAGCCCAACTGCTCACAATTGATGTCGAGCGCCTTCGGGAACTTTTAGGGGAAGTTGATTACACCTCCATTATCGACGAAGAATCCATCTCTGCACTCGAAAGAGAGCTACAGGGCTTTGGAAGAAAGATCGCGCATCCAGACGCGCTTCATGATCTTTTGCTGAGGATCGGCGACTTGAGCACCGAGGAAGTCTGCGAGCGGATGCGACAGCCAGAAGAAAGGGAGGCCACTGCCCGAGAACAGGCTGAATCGATGCTCGCTCATCTACATGCCGAGCGCCGGGTCATCCCTCTCCGCATCGCTGGCGAAATGCGGTGGGTGGCTGTTGAGGATGCTTCTCGCTACCGAGATGCGCTGGGGTGTGTGCTGCCACCTGGGCTACCTACTGTGTTTCTTGAGGAGGTCTCGGAGCCCCTTTTTGATCTCGCCTTGCGCTATGCCCGCACGCATGGCCCATTTACAGTAGAGGCCTTCGCGCAACGCTATGGCTTGGGTCATCAAAAGGCCCTCGATGTCTTGGAAAATCTTGAAAAGAGAGGGCGCCTCCTCCGAGGGCATTTTGGCCAACGCTCCCCAGAACGCATCGAATTTTGCGAACAGGAAGTCCTGAAAAGGCTTAAGCGCAAAGCGCTCGCCTCCCTTCGCAAAGAGATCGAACCGGTTTCGACCGAGGTCTTCGTTCGCTTCGGTCTGCGGTGGCACGGCGTTGGCCCTGCGCTTCTCCCTCTTGGAAGCACCGAAAACGATCCCCTCCTTTCTGTCATCCAGCGGCTTGAAGGCTTGGTTCTGCCGCTTGAAAGTTGGCTTGAAGATGTCCTACCCGCCCGCGTTGATGGCTTCGATGTGAGCGACCTCGATGCGCTCACTTCGAGTGGCCTTTTGATTTGGCGTGGGTTTGAAGGAGGAACTTCTCCAAAAATCGCCTTTTTCACGTCGGAGCATTACCCGCTTCTCGCTCCTCCCGCCATTCCACCAGAGAGCGATCACGAAAAAAAGATCATCGACGTGCTCTCTCAACGCGGTGCTTCTTTTTTCAGTGAGATCCAGCGCACAGTGGGTGCCAATCCCTCAGATCTCGCTCAAGCACTTTGGTCGCTCGTCTGGAAAGGGCTTATCACCAATGATACCACGTTGCCCCTGCGCTCGCTTCAAGGGCGAAAACCCTCGAGTAAATCTTGGGCAAGGCGCAACCTCCCCGGAACAGAAGGGCGCTGGACCCTATTGCCCCCACTCTCCGAAGACACAACAGCGCGGCGATTGGCCCTCGCTCGCATGGTGATTGAACGTCATGGGATTTTTTCCCGCGAATCAGCAAGCATTGAAGCCCCAGAAGCATCTTTTGCCAGGTTATATGAAACGCTTCGGCGAATGGAGGAAGCAGGTCAGATTGTGCGTGGCTGGTTTGTGGCCGGCTTGAGCCCAACCCAATTTGCTGCCCGTGGTGCTGATAACCTTCTTCGCGGCATGCGTGCGGAGGACAGCGAAGAAGTGCCCGCCGTGCTTGGAGCCAATGACCCTGCCCAGCCCTTTGGCGCGGTTTTACCTTGGCCCAAGCACGAAGGGGTGCGGCTTCAGCGAAGTGAGGGAGCCCTCGTGGTGCTGTGGAAAGGGAAGCTGCTCGCATGGCTCAATCGCAACGCACAAGAATTGACGAGCTTTCTCGAAAACGAGCCCCACCGATACGAACAAGAGGCCTTAGCCCTCGCAAAAGCCCTCGTTGACCTGGTGTACACAGGAAGACGCGTCTCTTTGCTCCTTCGAGAGATCGACGGCAAAGCAGCCACCGCTTCCCCCCTCAGCCGCGTGCTCCTTTCCTTCGGTTTTCGTCCAACCACCCAAGGCCTCCTCTTCCGCCCTCAATTCGACCGCGCTCCACACGCCAAGCAGCATAAGCTTAGGCCTTTGGCTTCACGGGTTCGCCGAGAAGCTGTGGAGTTAAGCCATGACCCTTTTGAGGCTGCCTACGAAGACACGCCCGAAGAAGAAAGCGATTGGGAGAGCTGAAAATCGCCATCGCTCACACTACCCCAACGCCTTGAAATCGGCCAGCCCGGACCCACAAGCCAATCCAATGTTGGAATGGCGGCGAATCGCCTTCCAAAGGGCCTCGATGCCCTCGCCTGTTTTGGCACTGGTCGGTACAACCTCGATCTGCCGGTTGGTCCTTTTCTCTATCGCATCAAGCCTTTTTCTCGTGCCCGCAATCAATCGCTCTCGCTCCCTTGCGCTGACTTTATCGGCTTTGGTCAAAACCACAACCAACGCCTTTTGATGAAAATTCAAAAAATCAAAAAGCTGCTCATCGTCTTCCTCAACCCCTCGCCGGATATCGATCAGGACCACCAAAGCCCGAAGGCTTACGCGATAAGCGATGTAGTTTTCCACCATTGCCCCCCAGCTCAACCTTTCCGCCTTGCTTCGCTTGGCGAAGCCGTAACCTGGCAGGTCCACAAAACCCATCTCTGCCACATTCTGTTTGAGTGTTTCCTTCAAACGCACCCGAACGTAGATCAAGCCGCGCGTTGCTCCAGGACTGGCACTGGTGCGCATGAGCTTTCTACCAATTAAGGCATTGATGAGACTCGATTTGCCCACATTCGAACGCCCACCAAAAGCCACTTCGGCCAGGATAGGAGGTGGGAGGTCGCTGTAAGCCCGCGCCTCCTTGACAAGCCACGCATCGGCCACTCTCCAGGATTCTTGCTCCATTGCACCTCTGGCCCACGCTCACCTCCCTGCAAGGGGCGAGCTGTGGTTTTCAAATTCTTGCATGATTTTAGAAGTTTGGCATGATTAGGTAGACCCCTGATGAGGGGGCTCTTGATGTTTTGTGTGTGGAAAGGAGTGGTTGTTAAATGCTCAGAAGCAATTGGTTTATCCTTGTAATGAGCATGGTTGGGTTGAAGCTTAGTGGTTGCGATTGCGGTGGTGGTGGAGGAGGGGAAATGCCTGACGCGCCAAGCAGACCTGACGCATTCATGCAGGATGCGCCAAGGCCTGGGGAGGACGCCAGCCAAATCGACGCAAGGCCAGGGGGTGAAGATACAGGACCATCAACAGGAACTGATGCAGGACCATCAACAGGAACTGATGCAGGACCATCAACAGGAACTGATGCAGGA
>JANWYL010000134.1 GCA_025056955.1 Sandaracinaceae bacterium
ACAGATCACGGGAACCGGCATCGTTGTCCGGGCCGTTATCTATTCGGTTGGAATTCTTCTCTACGTAGTGCTTGCCGATCGGCGACCATTTCTGCAAGAGCGGCGCTCAGAACTCCTCCGTGCCCATCTTCTCCTACCTCCTCCTCCTTTGAATCAGGTGAGGCCAGAGCTTGTGGTGGACCCTGCCCTTGAAGCGATTGTCATGCGTTGCCTTGCCAAATCCCCTGAGGCCCGATACCCCAATGCCAAAGCTCTTTTGGAAGCCCTTGAGCGCCTCCCGCCTCAACCAGTTCGTCTCAAGCGGCCAAATACCCTCGTTTCTTCCCAAGTCCGTTCAAGGATAGGAACAACAAGTCAAGTCATTTCGAGCAGCGAGCGCCGGGCCCTTGGTGAATGCCTCAGTCAAAGCACCAATCCAGAAGGGGCAAGCACAGGGTCATCTTCCGAAGGGAGCAGCCAGCCATCAATGGCTGATCAACCAGAGGCTCATCAACCCAAGCGCTCTTCGATTTCGGACTCCACCGAACGGCTGCGTCCTGTCTCGGCCTCATCACAACCAAAGACCACCTCCAGCAGGCGGGCCTGGATTTCGCCTACCTGGCTCTACACGGGAGCTGTGATTCTTCTGGCCACAGCCGCCCTGGTTTGGTGGTGGTTTCGGCCTGGCTAGGCGATGAATGGCAGGCAAACCCCAAAAAACAAGCGAATTGCTCAAGCCTTATGATTTGGTGTTCAGACGGCGGAGGCAAGATGAGCAAATCCGAAGAATCAGGGCAAAAGAAAGGCAAAAGTGCCACCGCTCCCTTGGTGGGAGTGGTGATGGGCTCTCGTTCGGATTGGGAGATCATGGCTGGAGCAGCTGAAATTCTCGATGAATTTGGAGTGCCTTACGAAGTGCGAGTGGTTTCAGCCCACCGAACACCGGACTTGCTTTTCGAGTATGCCTCCAGCGCAGAAAAACGCGGGCTCCGTGTGATCATCGCTGGGGCAGGCGGCGCGGCCCACCTCCCAGGCATGCTTGCCGCAAAGACCCATCTTCCAGTGCTCGGTGTCCCCGTGCCCTCGGCTGCACTTCATGGTCTCGATTCCCTCCTTTCAATCGTGCAGATGCCCGCTGGAATTCCCGTGCTCACTTTGGCGATTGGCCAGGCGGGCGCCAAAAACGCCGCTCTCGCTGCAATCAGCATCCTTGCGCTCGCTGATGCCGAATTGCGCGAGCGGCTTTTGGCATTTCGGCACAACCAGAGCGAAAGCGTCATGCGTCATCCAGATCCACGGAGCAGCTGATGCGTGTTGGTATCGTTGGAGGCGGTCAACTCGGCCAAATGCTTGCTCTGGCAGCCATCCCCCTTGGCCACGATGTGCTTGTGCTATCAGATGATCCAGGGGGGCCAGCCTCCCACATCGCCCATGCCATCTTTGGAAAATACGGAGACGAGAAAATCCTCGCCGAATTCACCGCAAAAATCGATGTTGCCACTTGTGAATTCGAACACGTGCCCCAGGAGGCTTTGCAATTCATCGAAACGCGAAGCCCATTGCGTCCAGGGCTTCGGTCGATGGCGATCGCTTCGGATCGATGGCTTGAAAAAGAGCACTTCCGCTCGCTTGGCATTCCGACCTCCCTTTTTCAAAAAGTCGATTCAGTGGCCGAGCTCAAAGCAGCGATCAAGCACCTGGGCTTACCCATTCTTCTTAAAACGCGTCGCTTTGGGTATGACGGCAAAGGGCAGCGCCTTGTCCGCAATGAGAAAGAAATCGAAGCGGCCTTTTTTGCTCTAGGTGGAGAGCCTCTCATTGCTGAACAATTTGTGGCCTTTGAGAGGGAGCTTTCGATGATTGGCGTGCGCACGATGGGGGGAGCGATCTTCACCTACCCAATGGTTCAAAACCTTCACCATGAGGGGATCCTCTTTTGCACCATTGCACCTGCTCCGGAAGTGCCAACCCACATCGAGCTTGAGGTGCGAGAAGCACTCTGCACCCTCCTTGAGTCCCTGGACCATGTCGGTGTGCTCACCTTGGAACTCTTTCAAACCAAGGAAGGTTGGCTGGCCAACGAAATCGCACCACGGGTTCACAATAGCGGCCATTTTTCAATTGAAGGCGCAACGATTAGCCAATTCGAAGCTCACATCCGGGCGATCACGGGTGATCCCCTCTCACAGCCCATGCTGCGTGGAGTATCCGTGATGGTCAACTTGATTGGTGCAGTCCCACCTCGGGAGGATATTTTGGCGATCGATGGGGTGCACCTTCATCTCTATGGTAAATCACCTCGTCCAGGCCGCAAGCTTGGCCACGTCACCATCTGTGGTGAATCTTGGGAAGAACTGCTCCCCCGCCTCGAAAAACTCATTGCACTGGTCGAATCCACCCAACAAATCACCGCCTTGACACCACCACCCAGCCAACCTCCCTTTGGAGGCGAGGGATGAGATGGGATTTCACCCACCTGGCAAGACGAACGCCAACAGTGTGGCATCTCGTCGTCTCTCTCCTCCTTTGGGAATTCACCCTGCTTTCCACTCCAGCGCATGCCACACCAACGGATCTTTTTGGTTTTGGTGCCCGTTCTCCTGCGCTGGCGATGGGAGGTGTGGCATCTTCGGAGAACGCGGAAGCCGCCCACCTCAACCCTGCTCGTTTGGCCCTCCTCCGTCGCAAATCGATCTTGATTGGAGCGAGTGGCGGGCGCTATCGCGTGGGAATTGATGGTGAAACCACCCCGATTGAAGCCGTGCGCAGCACCATGATCGGCTTTGTGTTGCCCCTTGGCTTTGGCGACGTGCTTGAGAAGCGCTTGGTGATTGGAGGAGCCTTTTACACCCCGCTCGGTGCATTGCTCCGAGGGGATGTGCGATTCGCCGAGGTGCCCCACTGGGCAGTGATCAATCGGGCCCACTCCTTGGGTCTTTCGGTTGCCATGGGCATCGACATGAGCGGGCTGGTCGATGGCCTTGCGATAGGAGGAGGGGTGTCGGCCCTGGCAACACTCGTTGGTGATCTTCGGGTGCAACTTGATGAAACCAACACCTTTCAATCGGTTGTCGAAACCCAACTCCTCGCATCTTTCTCCCCCATTGTGGGTGTAAGCTTTGAAGAGCCCATTTGGATGAGGGAACACCCAAGCGCACCATCTCGATTTGGTTTTGGAGTGGTTTACCGCCATGAGCTCCGCTCCGACATGGACCTCAAGGTGGTTGTGAGCGATCTCCCTGTGCGCGTCCCAGTGCTGAACCTGGCAGGAACCATTCAGTACGACCCTCCGCAGGTTGCAATCGAAGGCTTTGCCAGGCCATGGCCTTGGGTGCGCCTGAGCGCTCAGCTCCATGCCCGTTTCTGGAGCGCTTATCCTGGCCCCGCTCGGGCCACATCCTCAAATAGCTTGGCCCCTCCCCGTGTCGGGTTTTCTGACACCCTCTCACCGCGAATCGCCATGGAAGTGATGAGCGATGTCAAAGCCCTGCACATCGTCTTCCGAACGGGTTATGCCTTTGAAGCGAGCCCTGCACCCCCCGCACGCCTTGCCTCTCCGATTGGGCCTGACGGGCAGCCCCTTATGGGAGACGATGGGCCAGTGCCCTTGCGCATCATCGATAACGATCGTCACCTTTTTGGCTTTGGGATTGGTTTGATCGCGCACCTTTCAGAGCGCGAGCGCATCACCTTCGATCTCTTTGGTCAGTTGCATTGGCTTCCCGATCGCACCCATGCGATTGGAAGAAGCCAAAATGCCCCTCCAATGGTGTCTTACGGAAGCATATGGGTCGGTGGATGGACAAGTGGCATCGAGTTTTAGGAAAGGTGCACCCATGGTGCATGATCGTTGTTGGAGTGCCCATTCTCTTGTTGAAGGTCACCCATGGCAGGGCACAACCCGTGGACACCTATGGCATTGGCTCGCGCTCCGTTGCTCTTGGGGGAGCAGTGACAGCTGATGTCGGAGACTTTTCAGCAAACTACTATAACCCAGCAGGCCTCGCACGGGCGAAAAGGGTGGAAATCGCGGTTGGATATTTTGGCGCCTTTCATGAACTTTCGGTAAACGGGCTTGACTCCAATGTTGATCCCGTGCGTGGGTTGATCACCGGCATGGTTGTTCCTGGTCAGATATCCGATTTTCGTTTCGCATTTGGGTTAGGCCTCCACCTTAACGACGATCACGTCTCACGCACCCGTGCCCTTCCTTCTCGAAGGCCGCGATGGGAATTCTACGACAACCGACCTCGTCGCATTTTTCTCGCCGCTCACCTTGCGTTTGCACCTTTTGAATGGTTGAGGTTAGGAGGTGGCATCTCTTTTCTCTCTTTCTCAAAAAACCGGCTTGCCTTGCGTGGAAACCTCGATGTGCTCCAAGCCGAGCAGCGCTCACAACTCGAGCATTCGATCCAAAACGATCTCACGGCAATCCGGTACCCCCAAGTTGGAATCCAAATCGAACCCCTCCCAGGCCTTCACTTTGGAGTGGTGTATCGAGGCGAATTTGCACTCAATAACACCCTTGATGCGCAAGTTGGATGCGAAGTTCCTGATGATCCAACCTGCACCACCCCTCTCCTCTTCACAGGTGTTGGCATGCCATTCCCAGGGTACTTCAGCCTTGAGACCAGTTCGGTGAATGCTTTCTTCCCCCAGCAGATCTCAGGGGGTGTGGCCTGGTCTCCAACTTCTGACTTCCGCATTGGTTTTGAGTTGACGTGGGTGGACTGGTCAGCCTACGTGAGCCCAGTGGGGCGTTCAAACATCATCCTCCGCATCGCCGTTCCTGAATCGCTGCGGGACCGCATCCGAATTCCTGAATCCATTCAAGGCTCAACTCCCCAACCCGCTCGTTTTGAGGACCGCTTTGTTCCCCGCTTTGGTGTGGAAGGCACTTTTTGGAAGCAAAAGGGCATCACCATGCAAGGGAGAGGAGGTTTTTTCTACGAATCTTCACCTGTCCCCAACCAAGGAGAATTGACGAATCTCATCGATACGGACCGCTGGGCCTTTTCGATCGGCCTTGGGATTCGCTTGGATGCCCTCCAACCCCTCATTCCTGGCTTTCTCCAAAGCGATTTTCACTTTCAGTACTCCTTGCTTCCCGAGCGCGTGACGCGCAAAGCCAGCCTGGTCGACCCTGTCGGAGACCATCGCGCTCAGGGCCATATTTTCGCAGGCGGTCTGACGCTTTCCCTCGGTCTCGACTGAATTCTCCTAAGCTTTGGACCTTTCGCTGGATGCCCAAAGGCGCTACGCTGCTTTTGCGATGAGCCGCTTCTTCCAGCTGCTTTTGCTCTTTGTGCTTTTCACTTCTGCCTGTGTTTCGGTTCCGCCCTATCGGCGCGGCACTTTGAGTCGTCCGGCGATGAACACAGAACACGAGCAACACGAAAGCCGCTTCCGAGCCCATGTTCACGATGCGCGTGAGGGTGCCACTGGAGGCCACGGTTCAACAGGGGGCGGATGCGGATGCAACTGATGTCGAATCGAAGGTTGGTAGCTCTGTCGAAAAAGCACCCACTGCCTTGGACAAGGTGGGTGATTGTGATTTTGTTGGCTTTCTTGGTGCATCACCAAGTTGTCCTTGCCGATGAAGCTTCTGGAACTTGGACAGGTGAGCTCCGCTTTTTTGGAAACTACTATTGGGAAACTTCGACTCGGGTGGTTGCTCCAGAAATTGGCGCCAGGATCGTCTCTCCCGAAGGAGTGGAAGTCGATATCGACTACTTGGTTGACGCAATCACGAGTGCATCGATTGCCGCAGGGGTGATCGAAGACATTCGCTTCACCGAAGTGCGCAACCAAGGAACGGTTTCGATTGGACGCGAATTTGATTTGGGTGAAGCCCAAGTCCGGATCGGTGCTTTTGGGCGAATGAGCCATGAGCCTGATTACTTTGCCGCAGGGATCGGTGGAAGCAGCTCCATCAGCTTCAACCAACGATCAACCGTCGTTTCACTTCAGGCAGGTTATATCCACGATGATGTTGGTGCAGTGCTTAGGGGAGGCAATCAATTGGCCTCTGATCCATCTGGGCGCAACCTCTCAAACAGGGGAAGGGTCGGGATTCTTGAAGGCTTTAATCTTTCTCTGTCAGCGCAACAGGTGGTGACCCCCACCCTTTGGCTTTCGGGTGGATATGACTTCGTTTCCAACCAAGGCTTTCTCGCCAACCCCTACCGATCGGTGATGGTGCAGGGGGTGCTTTCACCTGAAGTGCATCCAAATGCGCGCGCACGTCATACCCTGTGGGGTCGCTTGGCTTACTTTTTTGAGTTCACCAAAAGCGCAATTCACCTTTTGTTTCGAAGCTATTTCGACGACTGGAGGGTGAGCGCCATTAACCCTGAGGTCCGCTTTTACCAAGAAATCGGCGAGCTTCTCACCCTGAGGTTGCGTTATCGCTTTTATCATCAGAGCGCCTCTTTTTTTTGGAAGCCCCCTGCAGACTACGTCGCAGAAGACCCCTTTGTTACAGCCGACCCCAAAATGGCCTCCTTTTCGAGTCACCTTTTCGGTGTGCGCATTCAAGTGGGGCTTGCTTTCCTTGCACAGAGCATTCTCGATTTCGCCTCGCGGGGAAGCTTTGAACTGAACTTCGAGCACTTGTGGCAAGGAAGCCGTTTTGGAGATGCCATTATCGCCCAAAGCGGTATCCGCTTGCCTTTTTGAAAGCTCCTCCCCAATCTCGTTTTCCTGTGCTAGAGAGGTGGCATGCAAAAAGCCAAGCGTTTTCTTCGCAAAATTCGGTGGGGAAGCCCCTTAGCACTTTTGGCTCTGGGCTTTGGAGGATGCGAAGAGCCTTCACGGCCTGGGGAAGATCCCCTGACCTTTGAAGAGGCGCCCGTGTCTGCCTTGGAGCCTCTCATTGAGGGGGCGCCAAGCAACGACATGCTTCCCGATGAGGGCAAAGCCGATGAGCGTTTGCCAAAGCGCTTTGATTTGCTTTCGATTCAATCTCCGGTCCGCAACCAGGGGCGGCGGGGCACCTGTACGATTTTCTCCACAACCGCGCTCATGGAGTCCCTCTATATCCGCGAGGGCACAATCCCCAATCCCGATTTTTCTGAGCAATTCCTTCAGTGGTCAACCAAAGTGGAGCTTGGCCGCTTCCGAAACAGTGAGGGTTCAAACAATGAGGCCAACCTCCAAGCCATATCGCGTTTTGGAATCGTCGAAGAAATGTACTGGCCCTACGAGCCGATACCTTGGGGGCCTGATCGCGATCCGGCCTGTGGGATGCCTGAGGAAATGCGCCCTGTACGCTGTTTCACCAATGGCGATCCCCCTCCTGAAGCCCTGAGGGCTCCTCGTTTCACCCTGCCTGCAGGTCGGTGGATCAACTCCCGCCCATCCAGCATCCGAAGCTACCTTGTCAACAACCGCCTGCCTGTTGTGGTTTCAGGAAGCTTCTTCTATCAGGCCTGGAGCCACGGTGGTTCAATGCTTCCCATCAATCCTGAGCATCGCCGGCGTGGGATCGTGCAATACCCAAACGAAGCCGACATCATGGATAGCCGCAAGCGACCAGCGGGTCACGGCATCTTGATTGTCGGCTATGACGACGATATGCGCGTGCAGCGCATCGGAGCAGACGGGAAGCCAGAAGTCGACGCCAATGGAAACCCGGTCTACGAGCAGGGCTTTTACCTTTTCAAAAACTCGTGGGGCCCGAATTGGTCCACGGAGCAAGTCCCAGGTACGACCGAGCATCCGCCAGGCTACGGGTGGATCTCGCAGCGCTACGTGGCTGAGTTCATGCAGGCCTACGTTTCTGGTCTTCCGCGGGTGGTGCTTCGCGAGGTCTGCGATGACCGAGTCGACAACGACCGCGATGGCCAAGCCGACTGTGCCGACGCGGATTGCCGAAGCGCTGCCGCTTGCATGATGAGCGCAACGACAATCACGGCAATGGCCACCCCACGCATGCCCATTCCTGATAACGATCCCAATGGCTTGACCAGCGAGATCGTCATCAACGAAAGCGGCCCAATCGCCTCCTTGGCCCTCGACCTCGACATCAGGCATCCCTATCGCGGAGATCTGCGGGTGGTGCTCGAGCACAATGGGCGCCGTGCCGTGGTGGTGGACCGCCAGGGGGGAGGT
>JANWYL010000135.1 GCA_025056955.1 Sandaracinaceae bacterium
ATTTTTGACGTCATGGTGGTGGCTCAGTATCGTCCCCATTCGCTCATCGAGCACCTTGGGGCTGGGGGGCCTTGGGAGATGAACAGAGAGCGAAGTGGAGGCCTTCGCTTCTACACCCCCTATCTTTCTAGAGATCAGTCCGGCTGGTTTGTGGGGACAGCCGATGCGGTGCAGCAGAATTTTCTCTTTATCAAAGACAGGCGCCCTGATTTGGTGCTCATTCTCTCTGGCGATCACATCTACCGCATGAATTACCGCGATCTTGTGGCTCATCACCTGGCGATGCGGGCCGAATGCACAGTGGCGGCGGTTGAGGTGCCCGACAACGAAAAGCATCGCTTTGGCATTTGCCAACTGGCTGAAGACACGCGAATCGTGCGCTTTGTCGAAAAGCCCCATGAACCGATCCCTGGCTTGGGGTCGATGGGGATCTATGTGTTCAACTACGATACCCTGGATCGAGTGCTGCTCGAGGATCACCATCGCACAGATTCGAGCCATGATTTCGGAAAAGACATTCTCCCTCGCATGGTGGAGGGGGGTTATCGGGTGTATGCATGGCCCTATCGGGGATACTGGAGGGATGTGGGGACCCTTGAAAGCTACTGGGAAGCCCACATGGATCTCGTATCCGATCCGCCAAAATACGATCTCAATGACAAGGGCTGGTTGATCCACACCCGCTCTGAAAATCGACCCCCTGCACGGATTGCTGCCGGCGCAATCGTTGCGGATTCACTCATCACCCACGGCTGCTACATTGCCCCTGGTGCTTGCGTTGAGAGAAGTGTTCTTTCACCAGGGGTGAGAATAGAGTCAGGTGCAGTGGTTCGAGAGTCTGTGCTTTTCACCGATTGTGTTGTCGAAACGAATGCGCGGATTGAACGGAGCATTTGCGACATGAAAACCCGCATCGGTGCCGGTGCAAGGGTTGGATCCATGGACGGCACACCACCCAATCGCTTTGTGACGATTGGGAAGGGTTCAATTGTACCCCCCGGATTTGTGATGCACCCCGGCTCAGCCTTTGGTCCGGATGTCATTTTGTCTGACTTGGGTGATCGCAAGGAGGCTTTGCCAGGGGAACTCATTCAAACCAAGCGCAAACCATACGAAATCAAATAGCCGCATTATCGTTGGAAGGATTCACCGAACGAGCAAGGTGTGGCGGGCAAATACCCCATCGATATCAGCGCCATTGCTTAGGGGATCCCGAGGGTAGGGCCTTCCTGTTTGGGGGTTGATGCGAATGGCGGCACTCGTGAGGCGCACGTAGCGAATGCCTTTCTCAAGGAGCTCCTGTGCTTCAGGATCTCTTCCGAGATCTGCGAGATCAAAAGCATTACCGCCAGCGACAGGATCGAAGGGGTCGAGTGGGTTGTTTTCAGCGTGAAGCAAGACGGGCAAAGTGCCAGCAAATCCGATCCACGCCTCGGGCCGGGGGTCGTATTCAACTCCAGGCTGTGGCCTGTACTCATGCGGGAAGGCTCGAAAGTTGATCCCATCGCTCGATACTTCAACGATCACGGGATCCATGAAAAAGCGATCCGAGTTTTGAATTTGAAAAGCGTTTTCGAACACCACCAAATCTGCTCCTGGCCCATCAAAAATGGCCCTTCTGCCTCCATCAAAGGCGAGGGTGATGTGGGTGCGTTCGTTGTAGTCGAGGGAGTAAACATCGGTTGATCCTGCGTGGAGGCCTCCCCCTCTTACACCATTAATGGCGAGCATCGGATCACCAAACCGCTGAGAGGGGTTGGCGCCAGGGGCTTCAATGACGGTATCTGCCAGGATGGGTTGAGGGGATGGGGGAATCCGCTCTTTTTCGCATCCACCACCCCCAATCCAGATCAGAGCCCCAAAAAACAAGGTACGCTTAGCGGATGACATGGCCACAAAGGTAGCACCTCAGAGCAGGTGAACAAGCCTCCACCCTGCATGGTTCCTGAAAAGCACCTTGCACAATGCCATGTTGATTCACCATAATCATTAAGTACCACCCACCAGACACACCGAGCGAAGTCGCAACTTAAAAATGCGAGATCAGAGCCAAAATCGCGTAAAAGTATTGCTCGAAAACGAATTTTTTCGCATCCATTGTGATGCGGTGTCGAAGACCGTGTTCTTTTTGAGAAAGGCCCAGCCTTTTGCGAGTGCTCAAGAGGCAAAGGTTGAATTTGAGGAAGCGCTTCGTGCCATTCGAACGCTTCCACCTTCTGAATACGTGATCCTTGTTGATTTGAGGGAGGCGCCAGGCCGAAACGACCCCGAATTCGAGAAGGCGATTTCCTCAAGCCGCCGTGCGATTTGGGCGCATTTTAAAAAACGCGCCACTCTTGTGCGAAGCCAGGTGGGAGCGCTCCAGGTTCAACGCCACTACCGAGAGGACGGGATTGAAGGTGAAGTCTTTACCGATGAAAAGGAAGCATTGGGCCATTTGATGCGAGATGGGTAATCGCAGCAAATGCCCTCTCCATTTGCGTCCAGTGACGGAAAAATGGTGCGCATGGGTATTGTCAAGGTGAATCAGCTCCTTCACCTAGGCTTTCGCTCGAAAATGATGCGCCCATTCACAATGGTGTGGGTTGCAACTCCTTGCATTTCTTCTCCAAGCCACGGGGTATTGCATTGCTTGCTGTGAAGGGATGAAGGTGTGAGGACCCACTTGAAATCAGGGTCGATGATGGTGATATCAGCAACTGCACCTGGCGAAAGGGTTCCGCCTTCGATTTTGGCGATGCGGGCGGGAGCAGTGCTCATCGCTTCAACCATGCGGGATGGAGAAATGATCCCATGCCTTACGAGCTTGAGCATGAGGGGCAGGGCGGTTTCGAGGCCAATCATTCCCGGCGCAGCTTCGGAGAAAGGGACCTTCTTTTCGGCTGGGCCATGGGGAGCGTGGTCGGTTGCAACACAGTCGATCGTTCCATCGCTCAAGGCTTCGCGCAATGCAGCGATGTCTTCGTTGCTTCGGAGGGGAGGATTGACTTTGCAAAAGGTCCTATAGCCAATGACTGCCCGGTCGCTTAAAAAAAGGTGATGGGGGGTGACTTCTGCACTCACTGGAATTCCTCGCGCTTTGGCTTCGCGCACCCAGCGCAAAGCGCCCCGGGTGGAAATGTGAGCGACGTGGTACCGCGCTCCAATCCTCTCATTCAAGATGATGTCTCGCGCAACGATGATCTCTTCGGCTTCTGGAGGCCAGCCCCGGAGCCCAAGCAGAGCCGAGATCGGGCCTTCGTGCATGTCAGCGTCATGGGTGAGGGAGCTCTCCTCGCAGTGCTGTGAGAGCAAAAGATCTGCCTCCTTGGCCTGCTCGAGGGCCCTGCGCATGAGCACAGGGCTTGTCACGCAATTTCCGTCGTCGCTGACACCGATTGCACCAGCCTCGCGGAGCTCCCACATTCCAGTGAGCTTCTCGCCACGACGGCCAACAGTGATGGCTCCAAATGGATAAAGGCGAACACCGCAGGCTGCCTGGGCACGGGCCAGCTGATAGCGGGTGATGGCAGGGCAGTCATTTGGCGGATTGGTGTTTGGCATCGAGCAGACAGCGGTAAAGCCACCAGCGGCTGCAGCCTGAAGCCCTGAGACGATGTCTTCTTTGGATTCCCCTCCTGGCTCCCGCAGATGGACATGAAGGTCAATCAAGCCAGGCACGACCCATAATCCCCTGGCGCTGATTCGACGGATCTCGGGATGGAAGGGGAGGTTTGCGCTCGCACCTCTTCCAACTCTGAGGATGCGCCCCTGCTCAATGACCACATCACCCACTTCATCGCGACCTGATGCTGGGTCAATGATTCGACCTTCTTCGATGACCAGCATGCCTTTCGACCAATCGATCAATTCCAAGGATAAAAAAGCGTGTCCAACCGCCTTGGCCGGTGGTCAAGGAAGAAACCCTCATTCTCTCAGGTGGGTGCTCATATCGGATGCTTTAGGCTCCCCAGTGAGGATTGCTGGGTCTGCACACCACATCCGAGTTTCGCTCCCTTTTTCAGTGTTCGTCAGAGTTTCTTTTTCCTGAGCCGTATCGAACCACGCAGAAGGACACGCTTGAAGATTATTTAAATGACGCGGTCGAGGCAGTCAATCCCCAAAGCGTTCTCCTGCTCTAAGGCGCATGCCTTGGGCCATGGCGTAAGCAGGGAGCCGCTTCCGGCCTTCGAGTTGGGTTTCGAGAAGACGGAGCACTCCCTTTGCACAGGCCACATCAAGCCCTTCTTTGTTTATGGCAAGCAAGGTACCTGGCCCGCCCCACTCTCCCTCATGGGATAGCACCACGCTCCGATGCACTTTTAGGCGCTCGCCACTAATGCGCGTCTCAGCAATGGGCCAGGGATTCATTGCCCGAATGCGATTGTGCACTGAGAGGGCGTCATAGGAAAAGTCAAGCACGGCATCTTTGCGTTCGATGGGAGGGGCATGGGTGGGTTCTCCTTCCTGAGGCCTTGGCACGATTGAGCCCTCAAGCCAGGGGATAAGGTCACGGGCAAGCAGCTCGGCGCCAAGGTGCGCAAGGCGCTCGAGCAATTCTCCAGCGCTTTCGTTTTCCCCAATCGATGTGCGCACGCTGGAAACAACCGGGCCGGTGTCGAGGCCTTCGTCCATCTCCATGAGGCATACCCCAGTTTCCTTATCCCCCGCGAGAATGGCCCACTGTGCGGGCGCCGCTCCTCTCCAACGCGGCAGAATGGATGCGTGGATGTTGAGGCATCCCTTGCGGGGGACTTGGAGCACTGAAGGAGGCAAAATCCGCCCATATGCCACAACCACGGCCACATCCACTTCAAGGGCACGCCAGCTTGCTGCCACCTCTGGCGGCTTAAGACGAAGCGGCTGCTCCACGCTGAGTCCCATCTCCAATGCCCGTCTTTTTACAGGGGGGGGCTGAATCCGCTGGCCTCTTCCTGCTGGCTGATCCGGTTGGGTGATCACACGCACCACTTCACACATCGAAGCCAAAACTTCCAAGGCAGGAATGGCGATTTCTGGTGTTCCGAAAAACAAAGCCCGTGGGCGTTTCACACAAACCTCCTTTTTGGTCCATGAGACTTGCGGAGTCCAGCGGAGGGACTCCATATGGTTCTCATGGCGTTTCAGATTTTCGATCTTCCTCCCCTTGGTTCTGTAGAGCCCTTTCCTGCATTCAACCCCTTTCTTTTTTGTGTCCACCACCTGGACCATTACCCTCCAGGCAATAACGAATTTGGGCCAAGCAGGGGTCTAGAAGGGCGCAAGTTGGGAAGTGATTTCGAAGGCCGTGATGGGTGGCGCATGTATCACGGGCAGAAGGTGCCGGGCTTTCCTCGTCACCCACACCGAGGCTTTGAAACGATAACGATTGTTCAGCAAGGTTTTGTTGATCATTCAGATTCCCTTGGTTTTGCAGCCCGCTATGGGCCAGGTGACGTGCAATGGATGAGCGCAGCGCGTGGGGTCGCGCATGCCGAAATGTTTCCCCTCCTTCGCCCGGATGCTCCGAACGTCGTCGAGCTTTTTCAGATTTGGCTCAACCTGCCAAAAAAGTCCAAGTGGTCAAAGCCAGAGCTCAAGATGATGTGGGCTGGCTCTACTCCTCGGATTTCTGAAGGAAGAGCAAGGATTTGGCTCATTTCAGGGGAGTGGGGCCCCCACCGGGCCCCTTCACCTCCCCAAGCTTCATGGGCGGCCGACCCGGAGGCGGAGGTGAGGATTGCGCTTTTTGAATTGGAAAAGAACCACCGCATCGAGCTTCCTCGGGTTCTTGATCAAAAAACCGCGTGCACGCTCTATCATTTCATGGGAGATGCCCCTCTTAGGGTGATTCATGGGGGGCATGAGCCAGCGCTTCTTTATCCCCGCCAAGGGATCCACCTCGCGGGGGCGGATCTTTTTGCCATCGAATCCACAGGCAAAAGCGAAGCCTTGATGCTTCAGGGGCGACCGATTGAGGAAGCGGTTGTTGCCCATGGGCCCTTTGTGATGAACACAAGGGAGGAAATCCTCGATGCTTTCCGAGACTACGCAAGAACGGGATTTGGAAGCTGGGATTGGCCCTCGTTTGAGCCAGTTCACGGACGGGCACTTGCTTCTTTTTTGCGGTATCCGGATGGAAAAATTGAACAGCCAAATTCAGTCATCTGAAAGCGCCTCTTTTTTGTGGTTTTCAATTGAGCTAAAAAAGCCTTTTGCCTCGTCATGATGCGTGAAGCCCAGGGTGCTTCTCAGCAAAAATTGATGAAAAGGGGGCCTTTTCCTCTTTTCCCTCTTCCGGCTTTGGTTGCTTTGCCGGGCCAAGAAGTGGCCCTCCACTTTTTCGAACCAAGATACCGGGCACTTGGACGCGACCTTGTGGCGCTCCGGGAAGGGGGGCATGCGCGGCCTGAGCTCATTCTCGCCGAAGTCCGACCTGGAGAAGATGCGCGACGCAACGATTGCCTCCTTTTTGAGATTGCTTCCCTTGGCCACGTGGTGGACCATGTGGTCAATCGCGATGGAACGATCGATGTGTTGATCGATGTGAAGGAGCGTGTGCGCATTGAGGAGAGCGAAAGGGGGGATCTTCCCTATCGTCGGGCTTGGGTTGAAACCCTCGAAGACGTTGTCGTCGAAAGCCCAGCCCTTTATGCCACAGAAGCTTCCCTTAGGGCCTATGCTGCCGAGCTTCAAGCAATCGAGCGGATGTTCAACGGAAGGGGAGGGGTGCGTTTGGATGGAGGCGTTGGGGCTTTGGCCGATCGCCTTGCCGATCGGTACTTTCAAAATTTTCCCAAGCTCAGGCGCCAGGTGCTTGAAGCCTTGGATGTTTTGACCCGCGCCGAGATCGTGCTTGAATACCTTGCCCAAATCGTGAATGCGGTGCACGAGGCCCAACGGAAAACCCACTGACCCCTAACACCCTCCGTCCAAACCTGGAATCACGATCCAAACAACCCTTTCATCCATTCGAATCCTCTTGTTTTCCCGAAAAACCACCCGTGCCGGAATCATTCGTCGCTCTGGGTGCGGTGAGAGCTTCCCTCCGTCAATCACCAACTCAAAGATGAGAATGGTGTTTGGCAGAACACCAATGAAGGCGTTGTCGACAATTCCTTGCACTCCAGAACTGGGTTGGGCCTCGAGGGGTCTCACCTCTTTGATGAGTTCCCTGGCATCGATCAAATCTCCTGGCACATCTTCTACCACTGCATCCACATTCAACAATGCCTTCTGAGCCAGGCTGGTAATGGCTTGGACAATTGCCGACTCGATGCGGTTACCGGAATCACCGATATCGAACACCATCGGATTTCCGTTCGCATCGACAGCTCCTGTATCTTTTGCAATCGCCCTTAAATGAGGGAATGGAGATAGGTGAAAAAGATCGCTTGAGCCTAAACCAATCACCCTCGCACCGATTTCGCGAAGCTTTGAGAGGGCTTCTTCGTAGGTGTGGGGACTTGGGGTGAAGGTGTATCTCGATTCCGGCTGGACTCCGGGCGGCCCATTGTGCATGGGTGCATCGGTGATGAGCAAAATAACCCTCAACGCACCTTCTCGAAAGCACACACCACCCCATCCTTCCATCGGGCACCCTGGTGAGGGTGGTATAAATGGGGGGAAGCCTTCACCTGTTGCGACCTGATACAGCGCTTCCACGCTTGCTTCTGGATCGTCCAAATTTCCCCACACGGGTGTTGACTGAAGGGCCACCTCGACGCGGCGGATATCGGTGGTCATTGGAACCCGGAGGCGATACGGTTCCACACCGCTTGAAGGATGGGCATGTGGAAGAACAGGAAATTCCCCAAAAAGAGCCACTCCGAAAGCGGGATTGGCAATGAGCGCTCGGGTTTCTGGCACAATTCGTTCGCGCAAGCCCAACCGAACCCCTTCGATTTCATCCTGCATGCTGGCAGAGGCGTCAATCAGAAAGAGCACATCGATCATGCCAAAGCGGGCAGGCACGGCCAATGTGGCCAGCGTCTGCATTCCTGGCTTTGCCTCGATGCAAGGCCATGGCATGGTTGCACCTTCACGCTGGGAGTAGGTGTCTTCAGGGGTGTCTTCGCTTCCTCCATCTCCCACCAAAAGGCCGGTTTTTGA
>JANWYL010000136.1:0-7815 GCA_025056955.1 Sandaracinaceae bacterium
GAAAGAGCAAAAAGGCAAGCGATGCCCCAGCCGCCATCGCCATTACCCTTCGCCTTTTGTCAGCCAGCATCGGAAAGCGGGCAAGCCATCCATCGATCCCTTCAATGGCCCCTTTCAAAGGAATGGTGGAAAGGCGCTGGGTGATGCTCTTTGTCGCCAAGCGTGCCGCCTGCTGAACCATTGCAACCCAGGCTTTTGTTTGTGAAGTTCCGCCCTTTGTTTCTCGAATGCGCTCAAGCTTATGCTCAAGCACATACCGATGAAGGACATCGCGCACATGGGTCGGCGAGGCAAGCCTGTCCTCTTTCTTGGTCGCAAGAAGCTTCATCACCAAGGCATCGAGCTCTGCAGGAATCGAAGGCGCATACAAGCGCAATGAATCTGGTACCTGAGTCAATTGAGCGCTGATGATGGATGCCACATCGTTTCCAACAAAAAGATCCCTTCCGGCGATGCACTCCCACAAAATGACTCCCAAGGCATAAAGGTCAGCTCGCCCATCAACTGGCTCCCCAAGGGCTTGCTCGGGCGCCATGTATCCAGGAGTGCCCAACACGGTGCCAGCCCTTGTGAGCTTTCCCCTTTCCCCTCCTCCCCCTCCCTGCTCATCGAGCACCCGAGCGATGCCAAAGTCAAGCACACGCACGTGAATGCGCTGATCCTCTCGTTGCTCGAGCATGATATTTTCCGGCTTGAGATCGCGGTGCACGATGCCTGCTGCGTGTGCTGCCGCAAGGGCATCTGCGATTTGGGCGCCCACTTCACATGCAAACAACCAATCGCCCGCATGCTCGGCCATGTGCTCCCGCAAGCTCTTCCCCTTCACGTACTGCATGACCAAATACGCCCCCCCCTCTTCAAGGGTTCCGTAGTCCAAAGCACTGGCAATGTGAGGGTGGTCAAGCTTTGCCGAAGCCATCGCCTCACGCGCAAAACGAGCAGCCAGCTCGCCAGAACCTGCAAACTCTGGCAAAATCACCTTAAGGGCAACCTTTTTTTGAAGCTTGAGGTGTTCAGCCAAAAGCACAACACCCATCCCCCCTTGCCCAATCACCGCATCGACCCGGTAGCGACCTTCGATCACGCGCCCAACCCATGAGGAATCTTGGTCTTGCAGGTGAGATTCACCTTGCACAGAAGAAGGTTCCACGGGCCTTTCACCCCTAGCCACCCGAGTCTCCATAAGAGCAGGAGAGATTTTTTGTTCTTCCGACTTCAACTTTCCCACCCGATATTTTCTTCAATTTTTTGCATACAATCAATCCATCTCAATCAATGCGGCTCGATTGCAACATCTGCAAACCTCCCGCATTCGAAACATGCCCGGAGGCGCATGAACCAGGGTTGTGCAATGCCCGAGCTTCGCTTGGCAGTGGTTGGCCACCCGGTGGCCCATAGCCTCTCTCCCATCATGCATCAAATCGCCATGGCCGCATTGGGCCTGGTAGGAAGCTATAGAGCATGGGACCTTCCGCCAGAGCATCTCAATGCGCTTCCTCAAGCCATCCGTTCCGGCCAGCTGCACGGGGCCAACGTGACCATGCCCCACAAGAGCGCAATTCTTTCGCATCTCGATTGCTTTGCTGAGAGTGCACAGGCAGCAGGCGCCGCCAACACAATATGGCTCGACCAATCGCGCGGCCTTTGTGGCGCAAACACAGATGTGGACGCCGCAGAGGCCCTTCTTCGGGCACATTTTGATTCGCTGGACCAAAAGCATGCGATTGTCATCGGAAGTGGAGGCGCTGCACGGGCTACCCTCGCAGCACTTGGCCGCCTGCAATGCTTCTCGGTCAACGTTGTGCACCGAAACACCGCTTCTGTTGAGGCCATGCTCGCTCAATTTCCATACATTCGCCCAATTTCCCTTGACAATCGATGCGAGCTTTCGAAGGCCTTCTCCCAAGCCAGCGTGGTTTTTCAGAGCACTTCGGCCCCAATGGACCACGCTCAAGGTGAGGCCCTTGTAAGCCGCCTTCCAGTGGAGTCCATTCCCAAAAGCGCGATCGCCTTCGAGTGGGTGTATCGCCCCCTCCGCACTCAATTTTTGCGCGTTCTCGAGGCGAGGGGAATCCACGTGATCGACGGCCTCTCTCTCCTTGTCGAACAAGGCATCCGCTCGCTTGCGCTGTGGACAGGACGATCGATCGAGGAAATTTCCAAGGTACCCTTAAAAGCATCCCTTCTTGAAGCCTTGGTGGGCAGCACATAGGGCTTGAAAATCTGGCGCATGATTTCACTGGACCTCATCATCGTCAAAAAACATCAATTTGGTACTAAGGGCACAAAAGATGGACGGCGAGCGCGAAAACACTTGGACCATTCAAAAAAGCATCGAAACTTACCAAATTCGTGGATGGGGCCACCCCTATTTCACGATTAACGAAGCAGGCCACGTTGAGGTGATTCCGGATCCTGAGCGCCCTCAATTCGGAATCGATCTCTTCGAATTCGTCAATGATCTCGAAGCACGTGGCGTGGACCTCCCTATTCTTATCCGTTTTTCGGATATCCTCAAAGATCGCATCAAGCGAATCAATGAATGCTTCGCCAAAGCGATTGTCGAATACGAGTACAAAGGCACTTATCGCGGCGTTTTTCCAACCAAGGTCAATCAACAACGGCATCTGATTGAAGAAGTGGTCGAATTCGGAGCCGCGTGGCGGGTCGGACTCGAAGTGGGAAGCAAACCAGAGCTTTTGATCGCGCTTGCCGCCGAGCAAGAGCCAGGTGGCCTTGTGATTTGCAATGGCTACAAGGATCAAAAGTACATCGAAACTGCTTTGCTTGCGCAGCGTTTTGATAAAACCGTAATCATCGTACTCGAACGAATCGAAGAACTCGAATTCGTTTTTCGGGCTCAAAAGAAAACAGGAATTCGCCCTTGCCTCGGTGTGCGCGCAAAACTTTCAAGCAAAGGCAGCGGCAGATGGTCTGGATCGATTGGAGACAGAGCCAAATTTGGCCTTACCGCTGCAGAAATTGTCGAAGTGGTCGATCGATTGGCCGAGCACGACATGCTCGATTGCCTTCAACTCCTTCATTACCATGCAGGGAGCCAAATTTCATCGATCATTACAATCAAAAACGCCATTCGAGAAGCTTCAAACATTTACGTTGAGCTATATAAAATGGGAGCCAACCTCAAATACCTCGATGTTGGTGGAGGGCTGGCTGTCGATTACGACGGATCAAAAACGGATTTTCACGCCTCAAAAAATTATAACATTCAAGAGTATGCCTATGACATTGTTGCTGCGATCGCTGAAGCATGCAATCGGGTAAACGTGCCTCATCCAATCATCATCAGTGAAAGCGGGCGTGCGATCGCTGCACACCAATCGGTTTTGATTTTTGAAGTTGTCGGAAAAAATGAAGTACAGCCAGGTATCCCAACTGATCCAGGCCCAAACTCCCATCGTATTCTTCAACAACTATATGAAACATACATTGGGGTTCATCCAAAAAACGTTCAAGAATCATATCACGATGCAATGCAAAGCAAAGAAGAAGCGGAGTCGTTATTCAATTTTGGATACATCTCTCTCAGGGAGCGGGCTCAAGCAGAAAAGCTCTTTTGGGCATGTTGTAAGCGAATTTTAGAAGCATCAAAAAAACTCAAGCGGGTTCCAGAAGAAGTGAGCCAACTTGAGCGATTAATGGCTGCAATTTACTACGGAAACTTCTCAATCTTTCAAAGCATTCCAGACAGCTGGGCCATCGATCAGCTTTTTCCAATCATGCCCATCCATCGCCTCAACGAAGAACCAAGCGTGCGCACCACTTTGGCGGATCTCACTTGCGATTCAGATGGGAAAATTGACCATTTTATCGACATCGAAGACGTAAAGCACGTGCTTCCAGTGCATCCCCTCAGCGAGGGAGAGCGCTACTTCATGGGCATATTCTTAAACGGAGCTTACCAGGAAATTCTTGGTGATTTGCACAATCTCTTCGGTGACACCAATGCAGTTCACGTGCGTCTGGATGAAAAAGGTGGCTACGAGATTGTCCACTTCGTTAAGGGTGATGAAATCAGGGAGGTGCTTTCCTACGTTGAATACGAGCCAAACATCATGGTGGACCGGGTGCGCCGCCAAGCTGAGCGTGCGCGAAGGCAAGGGCTCATCACCTCTGATCAATTCAAACTGCTTATGAAGCACTACGAGGAGTCGCTTGGAAGTTACACCTACCTCACCTCTGACGAGTGAAACACCCAAGCCATGCCATCAAGCACCTTTCCGATGGTGTTTCCTTTGGTCACTCCAGAAAGTTCACCCAAAACACATCACACGTCGATCAAGATGGTGACAATCCGATCTGGCTCTAGGTGCTCACCCAAAAAACGAGCAGCAATTTCAGCAAATTGAGCTGGGCGATCGGTGAGACGAACTTCGAGGTCACCTCTGGCATCGTCTGGGCAACTCAGCTGGCGCTCCCTTAGAAAATCAGCAAGTTCCTGAGCCGCTTGGGTGGCGCTATCAACCACCAGCACCTTGTGCTTTACCAAGGTTGAGGCTTCTTTTTCGATAAGGGGCTTGAGGAGGGGATAGTGGGTGCAACCAAGCACAATGGTGTCGATTCTTGTATCCACCAAAAGGGATTCGAGGTAGCGACGCACAACGAGCGTGGGGACATCACCCTCAATCCACCCTTCTTCGATCAATGGAACAAGGAGGGGAGCTGCCTGCTGTCTAATTTCGATGCGGCTATTGAGCGAAGCGATGGCTCTTGGGTACGCACCGCTTGCCACCGTGCGATGGGTCGCAAGCACCCCCACATGCCCAGTTTTGGTTGCAGACACTGCGGTCCGGGCACCAGGTTCGATCACTCCCAAAACCGGCACATCAAATTCCGCCCTCAGCCAATCCAAAGCCACTGCGCTCACCGTGTTGCAGGCGAGAACGAGAGCCTTGATCCCCTCTTGGACAATCACCTTGGTGCAAGCTTTGGCATAGCGAAGGACCGTCTCAGGACTGCGCGTGCCATAAGGCACCCGTGCCGTGTCTCCAAGGTAGATCAGGCGCTCGGCTGGCAGAAGATCCCGAATCGCACGCACAACCGTGAGTCCCCCAAGCCCCGAGTCAAACACACCAATTGGCAGCGCGTTGCGTTCCCTCATCGTTTGAGGCATGGGAGCAAAATGAAACCACCTCAGGTCAAGTTCAATTTGATTCCTGCCTTTTCAAAAGCTTCCTTGAGCTGGATTTTGTCATTGCTCTTGATATAGGCCTCTTCGGGCTCGACGATCCCCTTTTGCACAAGCTCGAGGAGATGGTCGTTCATCGTCTGCATGCCCAAATTCCGCCCTGTCTGCATCACGCTCTTGAGTTGGTAAGTTTTGCCTTCACGAATGAGGTTGGCCACAGCCGAATTCGCGATCAAAATTTCGTAGGCCGCAACCCGGCCGCCCCCCTTTTTTTTGCAAAGCATCTGAGAAATCACCCCCCTCAAAGATTCGCTGAGCATCGTTCTCACCTGGGCTTGCCTTTCTGCAGGAAACTGATCGATGATCCGATCAACTGTGCTTGGGGCGCTCGTGGTGTGGAGGGTCCCAAAGACCAGGTGGCCTGTTTCAGCCGTCTCGATGGCAATTGCAATGGTTTCGAGATCCCGCATCTCACCCACCAAAACGATGTCCGGATCCTCCCGCAAAGCAGCCCGAAGCGCAGCCTTAAAGCTTTTGGTGTGAACATGCACCTCCCTTTGGTTCACGAGGCAGTTCTTGTTTTGGTGAACAAATTCAATTGGATCTTCAATGGTGATGATGTGGTCGCTCCTTTTTTCGTTGATCACGTTGAGAAGGGTGGCCAAAGTGGTGGATTTGCCAGAGCCTGTTGGACCGGTCACAAGGACCAACCCCTTGGACAGGTAGCATAGGTCAAGCACCTTCGGTGGAAGGCCAATTTGCTCAGGGGTAAGGATTTTGTATGGAATGAGGCGCGCAACCATCCCAATCCCATTGCGATCGACAAAGTAGTTCATGCGGAAGCGCGCCAACCCCTCGATTTCATAGGCAAAATCAGTGTCGTTGCTCTGTTCAAATTCTACCCTATTTCGCTCTGGGATGATTTCAAAAAGCATCTCACGAAGTTCCCTATCAGTGAGGGGCGGTCTCCGGTAAAGGTATTGCATCTCCCCATGCCTGCGCACCATGGGTATAACGCTTGAAGAAAGGTGAAGATCGCTGGCACCAACGGCCACCATCAACCTGAGAAAATGATTGATCTTTGGCTCCCCCGGAATGGGATCCACCCGCACTCCTGCCTCTTCAACCGCATATGGTTTTTCACGCCGTTCTTCGTGCTGAGAAATACGGACTGCCTCACCCGATGGCTTCGGTGATGAAGAAAGGGTGCTTGATGAGGGAAAATGCGATGCCCCTGCGCGTTCAACCAAAACTGCTTGGTGGGGGACAGCGCCAGAAGGTGGTGGATTCGCTTGACCAATGCCCAAGCCCTGAGGCGATGGACTTGGTGAATGGGAAGTTGAAGGGGACGTTCCTTTTGATTCCATCACACTTCGTTGCCCACCCTCTGCCCTTGCCACCCCATCCTTTGAGGAGCCCAGGCGAGGTGAACGCATCGATACCACTTCGATGGCATCGAGCTCCTCCGCACCAACCCTCACCTTGAGTTTCCACGTTGTTGGTGTTGGAGCACTCACCTCAACAGTCGCAAGCTCTCCGCTCTCTGTCACATAGGTGAAGCTCGTTGCCCGAGCCCTGCGCAGCTCATCAACCGCAGAAGGAGGAGCCACTTCGTGGAACAATTCAACCACTTTGGTGTGATCGATGGGTTGGCTTGAAGCTCGCTCGCTTCCGTCAGGAAAACGAAAGCGCACGACCTCGTTGGAAGTGAGAAGGAGTTCTTTGGCCTTGTAACGCAAAAGATGTTGCACGTAAAAGTCGAGTCCACGCATTGCTCTTCTCGCAGGAAACTGCTTTTTTATAGCCTATCACATGCGAGGCCAACCGATTTCCACCCCATCTTCCTTTCAGCGCTGGCTGGCTGTGCTTGCGGTGGGACTTGTGGTGGTGTGGTTGCTCCACGTGCTGCGGGAAGCCTTGGCCCCCCTTCTGACAGCGCTTGCAATCGCTTATCTCTTTGCTCCCCTCGTCGATCGCTTGGAAGCCAAGGGGCTTGGTCGGGCCACAGCGGTAAGCCTTGTGCTCGGCTCTTCGATTTTAGGAGTTTTCCTCTTTGCTGTGCTGATCCTCCCAGGCGTGATCAGGGAGGTGGCAAATTTCCTCAGTCACATGCCAAAAGCGCTTGAGTCCCTGCATGCGCGGCTCGTACCATGGCTCGAATCTCACTCAATCAACCTCCCACACTCCGTCGACGAGCTTTTCGCAAGCAGCTCATTGGATCCGGCTGCGTTGGCTGCATCGGCTGCTCGGCCCCTTCAATTCCTCTTTGGGATTTTGATCGGCGGCACCCGGTCCGCCCTTGGCTTCCTTGCCAACCTTTTGCTCATTCCCATTCTTGCCGCCTATTTTCTCTATGATTTCCGCGCCATTGTCGAAGGCGTTGAAGCCCTGATCCCACCGAAACACCGCTCACAAGTGGTCGAGATCGCGCGGGAGATCGATGAGGTTCTTGGCCACTTCATCCGAGGCCAACTCCTCGTGATGGCTTCGATGTCCTTGCTCTATGCCATCGCCTATGGCCTTATCGGCCTACGCCTCGCTGTACCGATTGCGCTTCTTGCAGGCCTTCTCACCTTCATCCCCTACGTCGGAAGTGGAACAGCCCTTCTTTTGGGTCTGCTGATGGCCCTTATCGATTGGCAAGGATGGATACGGCTTCTGTGGGT
>JANWYL010000136.1:7825-8054 GCA_025056955.1 Sandaracinaceae bacterium
GCATCGTCGGCAACAAAGTCGGGTTGTCCTCAACGTGGGTGCTGGTCGCCATCTTGATTGGAGGGGAGGCATTTGGCTTCATCGGCATCCTTCTCGCTGTGCCCTCTGCAGCAGTGATCAAAATCTTCGTACTCCGGGCCCTTCAGGCCTACCGCTCAAGCTGGCTTTTCGCAGCCCCAGAAGCCCAAGCCCTTTCAGCGAGTGCAGGACGTCAACACCAAAATGCCAC
>JANWYL010000137.1 GCA_025056955.1 Sandaracinaceae bacterium
AAGGAGGTGCTTTTTTGCGGATCAAGCCGCGGCGTTCCAGCTGGCGAATGGTTTGGGCTGAAGCGGCAGTAAGGGCAAGTACTTCCTTGAGCGGCAAGGCCCCTTGGCGTTCAAGAAGAGCGACCACATCCCTTTGCTTGGATCCCAGGCGTGGAGGAAGCGGAAGTTCACTTCTTTCAACCCACAAGGAATCATCCCTGGCTCTGATCTGGCCTTTTGCGCGCCTTGGATCCCAAAAAGGAGCAGGAATGGCTGCCTTAAGCACTTCACCAATTGGATGGAGGTAGTAGCTTGCTGCTTCCTCAAGGAAGCCTAAAAAAGCTTCGTCGACAAAGGGTTCCTCGTCGATGAGTTCAAAAACCGGTTTCGTTTCAAATTCAGGTGTTTCGTTGTGAAAACGCAAGGCAATGCCAATCAGCTGTTTTTTTCGAAAAGGAACAAGCAAACGGACTCCACGGCGGGAAAAAGGGTGAAGTTGATTGAGGCAATAAGTGAAAGTGCTCCGGATTGGCAAAGGCAAAGCCACATCTACAAAGAGAGGAGATTTAGTCAAGCCCTTCTCCCCGTTGACATTCAGTTCAATTGCGTTTTCAATCATGGTGAGGCGAGCCTGTGGTTGAAGTGCGGAATGCGTCGGGAGCAGTTCACACGGGGAGCAGTTCGACCCCCGAAGGCACCGATCCGCTGATCGGTCGTGTGATCAACAATTATCGAATTGTGTCCCTGATTGCTCGGGGCGGCATGGGAAAGGTGTACCGCGCCGAGCAAGCGCCCCTTGGTCGATTGGTGGCAATTAAAGTATTGAATCCCAACTATGCCGGCGACCAAAACCCTGAGTTCCACAAGCGTTTCTTCCTCGAAGCGGCAACTTGCGCCAAGCTGACGCATCCCAACACCGTAACGATTTACGACTACGGGCGTACGGAAGACGATATCTACTATATCGCAATGGAATTGCTCGAGGGGAAGACGCTCCACCGAGCCCTCCGGGAGCAAAATCCTTTCCCCGTACCCCGATCCCTCCACATCGCAAGGCAGGTTTGTCGTTCCCTGAGAGAAGCCCATGCCCGTCAAGTCATCCATCGCGACCTTAAGCCAGCCAATATTTTCTTGTGCCAACGAGATGACGATCCCGATTTTGTCAAGGTGCTTGACTTTGGGCTCGTCAAAAATGTCGGCGAAGGAGCGGAAGAACTGACGCAGACAGGGCTTTTTATGGGCTCGCCCAAGTACATGGCCCCTGAGCAAATCCGAGGGGAACGGAGCGATGGGCGGGTCGATATTTATGCACTTGGCGTGATCCTTTACGAGATGCTGACGGGGAGAGTCCCCTTCGATGGCAGCACCTCGATGAATATTCTTTTGGCCCACTTGAACACTCCTCCTCCGAGCTTTCGAGAAGCCAACCCCGACGTTGAAGTGCCTCCGCTTCTCGAGGCGATTGTCATGAAGTGTCTTGCGAAAAAGCCTGAAGACCGCTACTCATCGATGGACGAGCTTTTGGCTGCGCTTAAAGGAGTGAGCAGCCCATCGGAGTTAAGCATCTCGCTTTCAGAAGCCTCGGCATTGATTTCCCATTCCTTTCTTTCCATCCAAACCCGTGCGCTCGATGCCACCCCAAGCGGAATTGTCCCCCTGGCCAATGCCAGTATCTCTCAATCTTCGCCATCGGTCTCAGTCGATCGCTCTCCTTCGGTTGCTCCTCCACAAACCTCCCCCAAAAGCACTCGTTTCATTGCAGTTGGCGCTGCTGCTGTGATCGTGATCGGAAGTGCCCTGTGGTTTTTTGGCCGGAGCACCGATCCATCAAAAGAAAAAGAAAGCGTTGCGCTCAAAGAGCATGTGCAAAGCCCTCAAATGGGTGCACAAGAAGAGGTAAAGCAAGCTCAAAGAGAGCAAAAAAAAGAAGTTCTTTCTGATGACGGAGAAGTGCACCGTGTTCGCATTGTGATTGTGAGCGATCCGCCTGGTGCAACCGTGAAGATGGGAGAGCGTGTGCTCGGTACAACCCCCCTTGATATGGAGGTGGTTGGGGAAGAAGCTCGCCCTGGCAGCGAGCATGTGTTTTCGCTCTCTGCGGAAGGCAGGCAGACTGTGACAGTCCGCCGGATCGTCACGAGAGGTGAAACGATTTCGATTACGACATCGCTTCCACCCCTTTCCCAACCGGTCAACCGGCAATCCCGGAGTCGGCCTTCTGCAACTCGCCTTCAAGGCTACCGGGACGATCCCTATTCGGACTAGACTGGTCTTTCGAGAGGGAGCAGTGAAAAATGCCTCGCCTTCGGTCGCCTTTAAGCTCCTTCTGCTTTATCGCGTGGGTTATTTTGTGTGTGCCTTGGGGAGCAAGGGCTGACGTTCGTACAGAAGCGCGCGCGCACTTTCGCAAAGGGATGCGTTACATTGCCGAGGGGAAGTTTGATGAGGGCATTGCCGAGCTCGAAGAGGCTTATCGCATTCTTCCCCACCCAAACGTGCTTTTCAACATCGCGCGGGCGCACGTTGAGGCCAGGCGCTATGATGTGGCGATCGAATATTACTTGCGCTACCTTGAATCTGACCCCGAAGACCGCGAGGAAGTGGAGCGCGTAATTGCTGACCTCAAATCACGGCTTCAAGCCCAACGCCTCCCTCCCCCACCGCCAAAGGAACAGCCGCAAGCCCAACCTTCTCCTTTAGCTGCTCCAGCTGAAGAAGTCGGAGCAGATGAGCTCGAGGCACTCGAACAATCTGCAAGTCAGCTTGATGCCTTGGCGCAGGCTGCAGCAAGCGAGGAGTTTCGGAAGCGGGCGGAGCGACTGCGGAATGTGGCTCGTCTTTTGAGGGAACGCCGCGAGCAAAGCCAAAGCGCGATGCTTCCTCTTCAAAGCACTGAAAAAGCACCTTCTGCTCAAGCAGAGGAAGTGGCCCAACAAGGGCCGGAAGAAGCTGTGCTTGCTCCCGCCCTTCGGGAGGGCGAAACCTACGAAGAGGCGGTCGTTTCCTCATCACGTGCAGCCCAGTCTCCCCTCGATGCCCCAAACTCAACGACCATCATCACTGCTCAAGATTTGCGACTCTCAGGGCTCTATGAGTTCGCCGCGTCCCTTCGCCGCGCAGCTGGTGTTTCGATCATGCAGACGGATCCTGGCACCTATCAGGTGGGGATCCGTGGGCTGAATCAGCGCCTCGCCAACCGCATCATCGTGTTGGTCGATGGCCGCTCTGTTTATTTGGATTTTATCGGCGTGACGCTGTGGAATTTCATCCCCATCAACAGCGAAGACATCGAGCGCATCGAGGTGATCCGTGGCCCCGCTTCGGCGCTTTATGGCGCCGACGCCTTTAGCGGCATCATCAACATTATTACGCGCAATCCGGGCGAGGGCGGAAGCTACGTGAGCACAAGCTTTGGCAACCAAGGCCAAGCAAGAGTCGCGGTCGGAAGCTCTGCCCGGATCGACCGCCTGCGGATTCGGCTGAGCGGCAATTACCAGCGAGCCGATCAGTTTGCTGTGGAGGTCGATAACCAGCGCTTTGACCTCCGCCCCTCTTCACGCTTTTACGAAACAGGCTACGAACGCATTCACTTTCATGGCGATGGAGCAATCCGCTTGGCGAAGGGAGTGCTTTTGCGCCTTGGTAGCGGGGTAACAACCGGGCGGTTTAGTTTCCAAGGCATCTCCCGGCTTAGGCAGCTTCGAGGAGAAGACGTGCTTTTCGCGCAATCTTATATCGCACTTGAAACGAGTGCCGGCTTTTCAGCACGCGTGTTCTGGAATCGCTTCAACGTAATGGTAACCAACCAGGCCGAAGTTCCAGCTGGTCTTGAGCTCGCCCAAAAGCATCATGTGAGGCGCTCTGACGTCATCGATGCGGAACTCATCTACCAGGCCAATTTTGATATTGGGGGAATCGCAAATCAGGTAATTGCGGGAGTCGGCTATCGCTTTAAGGAAATCGACTGGGACTGGATTGCTGGCCAAATCCAAACCCAGCACCACGGGGCCCTTTTCCTTCAAGACAGCCTGCGTTTTTCAAATGCCGTTCAGCTCGTCCTTTCCGCCCGCGGGGACCTCCATCCATTGGTTGGCCCTCAGGTTTCTCCCCGAGGCTCGATTGTCGTCCATCCGAGTGAAGGCCAAACGATTCGCCTGACTGGCGGGGCCGCCTTCCGATCACCCACATTCGTCGAGTCATACGTTGTCGTCCCAAACATCGCCCCAATCCGCGGCGCCACTGGGTTTGGGGTTGGTGATGTGCGGGTTAACCCCGAGCGGATGGTCTCAGTTGAACTGGGATACATGAATGCGATGACAGAGTATTTTTCGCTTGAGGCGAATGGCTACTTCAACTTCGTGTATGATTTCATCACGATGCATCGCCTGAGGCCTTTTCGAATTGCGGATTTTATGGGCGATGCGCCCCGGGCACAATTCGATCCCCAAAACCGCTACTTCCCAGCAAGCGAGCTTTATTTCGCAAATGAACCAGGCGTCTTTCGTCAAATCGGTGGTGAAATTGGGATTCGCGCATACCCTGTTCAAGGTCTCGACCTATACGCAAACTACGCAATCCATGAAACCGCTCCTCTCAATGAGGCTGCCCAACGCAGTCCTTTCGCGCGTGACGCTCGGACGAGCGCCCACATGATCAATGCAGGCCTTCAGTACCGCGCGCCCTTTGGCCTCCAGCTCGCCGCTGATTTTTCTTGGCAAAGCGCCCAAACTTGGGTGGAGCAGGAGCTTGATCCCCAAACCAACCAAGTCATCTTCACGCCTTTCTTTTTGCCAGACTATGCGACGCTCAATGCCCGCGCTGGGTGGTCCTTGCTTGATGATCACCTGGAGTTGGCGCTTGTGGGGGTGAACCTGATCGCCGATGGTCACCGCGAGCATCCATTTGGGCAACCCATCGATCGGCGTTTTTTTGGAACAGCCACAGTGAGGTTTTAGATGAGCGCTTGGAAGGCAAAAGGGGCGATTTCAATCTGCTGGGTTGGGTTGATCGCATTGGCCTGTGAACGGCCGAATGTGGATCGGAATCGCTTGGAGGGGGGGCCTGCTCCCGAGCCCACAGGCATCATTGAAGGAACGGTCTTTTATAACGGCCCTCGTCCCTTCTGCCTTCGCGATGAGGAGGGCAAACCCTATGCAATCCCTGGAAAAGTCATTTTGCTCTTGTTTCGGTATGACAATCCTCCCCCTCCCTCGGGAAGTGCTGCAACGGCAGAAAATTTTCTGGTCCTGCCGGGAACATCCCTGTTTTCACTAAGCGACTGTGCAACCCCTGGAAGCCCAGAAGATGCAGTACCGATTGCGCGCTCAGCTGGCTTTAGTTGGCCCCTTGTGCGCCTTGGACGCACCTACCAAATGCGTGGCTTTTATGATAATGATGGGGGATTCATCCCCTTTTTCTCTGTCCGCAACCTTGGAAGCGCAGGCGATGTGGGAGGAGGTGCATTCGCTTCTCTCACTGCCTCGCCCCCACGCTATCTACCGATTGCTCTTCCCCCAGTCGAGGAGGCGCCAAAAGGCGCAATCGTGCGTGGGATCGCGGTGACGCTTGGCGCCATTATCCGAACTGAGCGCCCTGTGTTTCAAGTTGATCCCAACAGCAAAGCCCTCTCCTCGGAAGCCACAGTGCCCCTCATCGCAGACGCGATCCAACGGGAAGATGCCCTTATCGCTTTGGCCAACTTGCGCCTTCACCTCGTGCGTCACCCAGACACGATGGATTTCTATGGCCCAAACCCCTTTGGCAGAGCCCTAAAAGCCGCAGGGATTTCTTTTGATTTCCGGCCGAGGGCCCATGGCCTACCCATCCTTCCAGTGGATGCCGATCTCGATGGCCGCCAGGACCTCCACCCGATCCTCGGCTCAACAGGGGTGCCTTGGTATTTCCCAGTGATCATTCTTCGGCGGGCAAAAAGCCCAATTGAAGCGCGTATTGGCATCCCCGATGTCCTTTTGATCGCTTCGATCCGCCCCACCCTGCCTTTGGGTGTGCGTCAGGGCTTTGTGCCCAAAGAAACGCTTGCTTCCGTTGAGGTGCTCATTCCTCCAATCGCGGTGGTGGTGACCAATCCCGCCCTACCCTCCGTCTGCCGCATCCCTTATATCGCGCCAGGCAATATCGCTGAACTCTACGAGGGCTCTCCGCGGGAGTGCCAAGAGCTTCCGACTGGTAACTACGACATCAACCTGCTTTCTGGTATGGCGGGGGGACGCGTGATTGATGTCTATGGCGAATGCATGGGGAGCTGCACCAGCAGGGGAGAAGATCACTCGACTTGCCAAGCCAGTTGTGGCGTTCTTACGGCTTTGAGGACAGAAACCGGCTACGTTTTCGAGGGTGGAACTTTTTCTTCGCAGGCGTGGTCAATTCCAAACGAGCTTGGCTGCCCAGATGTCGCTTATCGTCCGACCGCCCTCAACCAACTCGATCGCCGAAGGCCGGATGGAAGCCTTCCGAGCTGCGACGAAAGCGAGCTTCTTTTGAAAAGCCAGGGCCGAATTGGAGGCTTTGCTGTGGCTGATCCCGATGGGGAAAACGCTCCAGACCCCAACGACACGAGCGACGGCCACGGCCTTCCAGCCTGCCAGCAAGCCTTGCGCACAACTGGCCCAATGGCAGGGCGCGTCACGGCCATCAATTACACAGCTCCTCCTCCTGAGTGTTGTGAACCGATTCGGGCCTTTTGCGGGCTTCCCCTTTGCCCCCTTCGGGATTCAAGCGAAATTCCAGACTATCCTGAGGCCGTGCGCCCGACGGCTGACGGAAGCAGAAAAACCCGCGAAATTCGAATTCCCGAAGTGGATTATCGCATCCGGCCCGACGGCAAAATCGAGGCCCTTTGCGTGCCTTTCCTCATGCCTGCTGCTTGCTGTCGCTCTGAGCCTGCGCCTTGAGTACCCTTGGACTTCTGGCGTATTGGAGGTAAATATGCCTCGAAACCGATACGAGAACATTCTCGGCGCAATTGGTTGGACGCCCCTTGTGCGCCTCAACCGCGTAACACGCGGCATCAAAGCCACTGTCTGGGCAAAGTTAGAAACCTTTAACCCAGGGCACTCAGCCAAAGATCGCATCGCGCTCAAAATGGTAGAAGACGCGGAGGCCAGAGGGCTTCTCCGACCGGGCGGAACGATCGTTGAAGGCACAAGTGGAAACACAGGAATGGGCCTTGCGGTTGTCGCAGCTGTCAAAGGCTATCGCTGCATTTTCACGACCACCGACAAACAATCAAAAGAAAAAATCGATGCCTTGCGGGCCTTTGGTGCAGAAGTGATCGTGTGCCCGACCGATGTCGACCCAGAAGATCCCCGCTCATATTATTCGGTGAGCACACGGCTCGCCCAAGAAATTCCGGGGGCTTGGAAGGCCAATCAATACGACAATCCAGCAAATGCCCAAGCCCACTACGAAAGCACAGGGCCGGAAATTTGGGAACAAACCGAGGGGCAAATCGATCATCTGGTCGTGGGAGTGGGAACAGGGGGAACTATTTCTGGAATTGCTCGCTATCTCAAAGAGCGCAAACCAACGGTTAAAGTTTGGGGGATCGATACCTATGGGTCTGTGTTTAAAAAACTCAAAGAAACAGGCATATTTGATAGAAACGAAATCTACCCTTATGTGACCGAGGGAATCGGAGAGGACTTTTTGCCCAAAAACGTCGATCTCAATCTCATTGACCACTTTGAAAAAGTGACCGACCGCGACGCGGCCATGTGGACCCGCGAGATTGTCCGACAGGAAGGCATTTGGGTCGGGAACTCCGCAGGTGCTGTGATTGCTGGCCTGCATCAGCTCAAAAGCCATTTTCGAGAGGACGAAACGGTTGTCGTGGTGTTTCACGACCACGGAAGCCGCTATCTTGGAAAAATCTTTAACCCCCAATGGATGGAAGCAATGGGTTATGAAAATGCCGAAGGACCAACAGCCCGAGACCTTGTGAAGAGCAAAAAGAGCACCCAACTCGTCGGCGTGTCTGAAGAAGCAACAGTCGATGAAGCGATTCAAGTCATGCGCAACAATGATTTTTCGCAAATACCGATCCTCA
>JANWYL010000138.1 GCA_025056955.1 Sandaracinaceae bacterium
GTACCTTTTGAGGTTCAAAGACGAGAAGATCGGCAAAGGCCCCAGCCTTGAGCACGCCCCGATCCTTTAGGCCAAGTTTGCGGGCCACAAGCCCCGTCATCTTGTGAATTGCAGCCTCAAGGGAAAGGAGCTTCTCTTTTTGAACGTAGTGTTCAATGATGCGCGGGTACGTGCCAAAGCCGCGGGGGTGCGGCTTTCCCTTGCGTTGGGGGAAGCCATCTGTGCCGATCATCGTTGTGGGATGGAGCAAGACACGTCGAACGTCATCTTCGCTCATGACGTGGGCAATGGCTGAGATGGCAAGCTCCTCCTCAAGAAGGAGCTCAAAGAGAACCTCGAAGAGATCTTTTTTTCGCTCTCGGACAATTTGGTAGACGCTTTTGCCCTCATGGTGGCTTTGCTTGGGAAGGGAGCTCAGGACAACAGCCCGAGAGAGCTCTGTGAGCAGCCATCGAAACAGGCGACGGACGGGATAAAAACGGAGAAGGTGGCGCGGGAGTCCCCAAAAATCCGCAAAACGTTTTTCGACATCTTCAATGATCCTGGACCTCACGTGCGGGTCTGCCAGCCTGCGGAGTGTCGCTTCTTGGCCACCTTCAAAGACCCAAAGGGGCAGAAACATCGCTGAAAGCAGTGTTGAGCCAGCCGTATATGGATACACATCGCTTGAGACATCGAGGTGCTCCTTGTTTGCCTCTTCGAGAAGGACAAGGGTCTTTTTGACTTTGCCCCAGTTGAAGCGCCCCCCCGCCTTGTGGTGGGAAATTTGAACGGGAATTTTTGCGGCTTTTCCGATGGTCAAGGCCTCTTTGAAGGCTTCGATCAAGCGCGGCCCCTCGTCTCTTAGGTGCGTTGCATAGAAACCTCCGTAAGCCGCCGCAACCTTTGCAAGCTCGATGAGCTCGTCGGTTTCGGCATAGGCCCCAGGGGGATAGACCAAGCCGGTTGAAAGCCCAAAGGCGCCTTCCTCATGGGCTTGGGCCACAAGCTCTGCCATCGCCCGGCGCTCTGGGGGTGAGGGAGCCCTCTGCTCAAGCCCCATCACCATGGCACGGATGTTTCCGTGCCCGACAAGGGGTACCACGTTGGTTGCAATCCCCTTCCCTTCCAACCCCTTGCGAAAGGAAGAAAGGGTTTCAAAAATTCCATCGCTACCCCCGCTTTCCCCAAAAATCACAGGCGAAAAGCGCTCGTAGAAAGAGCGGACCTTTTCGTTGGCTGGGTAGGCGCTCAGGCCGCAGTTTGCAACCACAACTGTGCCAACACCTTGTCGGGTTTTTGGGAAGTTGTCGGCTTCGACTGAAAGCACAAAGTCATCGTGCGAGTGCATGTCAATGAAAGCAGGGCATAAGACAGCACCGCGGAGATCGAGGCACTCATCAGAAGAAAGCGAGCTTGAGCCCACTTCAGCAATGCGATCTCCCTCGACGAGGAGCTCACCCATTTGAGGAGGGCTCCCTGTGCCGTCGACAATCAAGGCATTTGCAAAGCGAATTCGCATTTCTGCTTCGAGCATGAAGCATAACCGCAGAAGGAGTCGACAAGTCCCAAAACATGAGTAGCCTTGCTTTTGCCTTAAGGGGTAAAAATGGCCTATTCGAGCGCGCTTTCTGGTTTTTATCGCTTGGACTTGCCATCAAGGCGGAGGCTTCTTGCCGAAATCGCAGGGCTCAGCGAAGAGGAATGCCAAACGCTCTCGCCCGAATTTGGGTTGAGCCCAAGCCAAGCCGATCAGATGATTGAAAATGCGATTGGGGTCTTTGGGCTTCCGCTTGGAGTGTGTGTGAACCTGAGGGTCAATGGGCGGGATTTTCTGATTCCAATGGCGATCGAGGAGCCCTCCGTTGTGGCCGCAGCCAGCCACGCCGCAAAGCTCCTTCGAGGGGGAGAGGGGGTGCGGGCAGAAGTGAGCGAGCCCCTGATTGTTGGACAAGTTCAGCTCTTGGATGTTCCGGACATCGAAGCGGCAATTGCTGCAATCCGAAAAGAAGAGGCTGAGCTTCTCGCCCTTGCCAACCAGGGTCATTCGGCGCTTCTCCGCGCAGGCGGGGGCGCTCGTCGCATTGAGATGCGCAGGCTACCTCCTCTTGATGACGAAGATCGTTTGCCCGAAATGCTCATCGTCGAAATCGTGGTCGATGTGCGCGATGCGATGGGAGCCAATGCCGTCAATTCGATGTGCGAGCGCCTCGCACCGCGTCTTGCAGAGCTTAGCCGAGGCCGGGTCAATTTGCGCATCCTCTCAAATTTGAGCGACCGTCGCTTGGTGTACGTCGAAGGCGTGGTTCCTCTCAAAGAGCTTGCCGGGAAAAAAGAATCGATGGATGGGCGGGAGCTTGGAAAGCGGATCGAGGAGGCCAGTATCTTTGCAGAGCGCGATCCCTATCGGGCCGCGACCCACAACAAGGGCATCATGAATGGGATCGATGCAGCCCTCATCGCCCTTGGTCAAGATTTTCGAGCCGTTGAGGCAGGAGCGCACGCCTACGCAGCGCGCTCAGGCCGCTACACAGCCCTTGCGAAGTGGCGGGTCGAAGGCGATTGCTTGGTTGGGCGCATGCGCATCCCCATGGCTGTTGGCACAGTGGGAGGGGTGGTCCGGGTGCATCCAGTCGTGCGAGTGGGGCGAAAAATCGCTGGGATCGAATCGGCTGCCGAGATGGCAGGAGCGCTCGCAGCGCTTGGCCTTGCCCAAAACCTTGCGGCCTTAAGGGCTCTGGCCAGCGAAGGCATTCAGCGCGGCCACATGCGCCTTCATGCCAGAAACCTCGCCGTGGAAGCAGGGGCCAAGGGGAATGAAATCGCAATCGTCGCTGAAAGAATTGCAAAAGAGGGCGAGATTCGGCTTGAAAACGCCAAAAAAGTGCTCGAGGAAGTGCGCAAAAACGCAGGCAATTTCAAAAACACCGGGGGTCCCGATGGGCCTGAAAACCCTTGGAATGCCCGCGAAGGGGAGAGCCCGATTCGAAAAGTGGTCATCTTTGGCGCTCCTCCACCCCTTTCGCGATTCCTCGCCCAAAGCTGGAAAAAAGCAGAACGGGAAGTCCACCTGGTGTCCCAAAGGCCTGAGGAATTCGAAACCTGCCCCGCTTTGGGAATGGACGGCATCCTGCTTTTTTGGCCATGGCTTTCAAGGGGGAAAAGCGGGCTTGAGTCGTTTTTGCGTTTCTTTGTCCAAAAGGGAGTCAAAAAAATCGTCCTCGTTCTCTCCTCGGTCTGCTCAGCTGCCCATCCAGAAGCCCCTCCTTCTTTGGAAGAAATCGCCTCATGGGAGCTCTTTGTGAGCCAAGGCGCACTCGAAGGCCTTCCAATCGTGCTCGCCTTGCTTCCCACTTTGCTTGGTCCAAGCCATCCGCAAGAGCTGCCCCTCAGTTGGCTTTTGGACTCTTTTGCCCGAGGGCTTTTGCCATTTAGGCCAAAGGCCTCGATCGATGTCCTCACCTTGTGGGATGCCGAAAAGGCCCTCTTGCGCCTTCTTGACGCATCCCATCCTGGAAGGCGTTACGATCTTCTGACCGAAAGGATCGATTTCGACCACTTCTTCGAGTTTGCTGAAGAATTTGAGGGGCGCCCGCGTCCTCGGATGGCGCTCCCTGCTTTTGTTTGTGCCAAGTTTGCGCGCTTCATTGAAGCATTTCCTTGGGCCTTCGAGGAAACTTCTCTTTTGGCCATGCTGCGCCAAGCCTTCGAGTCACCGGTCCAGTTGGATGGCCGAAGGCTTCAATTCGAGCTTGGCATCAAAAGGGGGTCCATTCGAGAGGCGGTGCACGCCACTTGTCTTGCCCTGAGAGAGGGCCAGGCCATGCATTATTCTCTCCAAGAAGAAAATGAGGGGGCCTTCCGACGGGTCGGTTCGCTTGGCCAATGACTTTCCATGATGTGATTGTCGTTGGTGCTGGGCCTTCTGGCTGTGCCGCTGCCCTTGGCTTTGCGAAAAGCGGCCTTTCCGTCTGCGTGCTTGAAGCAGAGCCCCATCGCGGCATGCGTTTTGGCATCGAATGGCTCCACCCGACTGCAATTGAGCTCCTTGCGGAGCTTGGCTTAGACATAAGAAAGGAGGCCTCGCTTGGACGAGGCTGGGCCCTGCTCCCGGAGGATGGGAGCGAAGCCCTCCTCTTTCCCTATCCTCGAGGTTCTGACGCCGCAGCGCTCCCCCAAGAAGTGCTGATGAGTCGGCTGAGAAGGGCGCTTGGTGCACACCCTCGCATCACTTATCTCGAGGGAGCACGGGCAGTTCAGCAAGAAGGGGTTCGCTTGCGTTTTGCGCAACGCGTCAAAAGTTTCCCCGAGGAAATCGAAGAATTAAGAGGAGATCTCATCGTTGGTGCCAGCGGTCGAAGCGGAAACCGCTGGAGCCCTGAATCCCCCTCCCCTCCAGCTCCTTGCTCTCGCCTCGTGGCGATTCGCCTAAACACCGATCAGAAACTGCCCTTCGAGGGCTTTTACCACATTGTCCTGGGCGGCCTTGGACCTCTTGTCTTTTATCGCCTGGATTCCCAATCGATCCGAATTCTCATCGATGTGCCCCTCGCCTTTCCTTTGCCCCGAGAAGGCACGCGGCTGCGAGAGGCAATGCTCGAAGAAGCCTATCGCTCGATGCTCCCCCTGTCTTTACGACCTTTGTTTCGAGAAGCCTTGCTGAGCGGAAACTACGAAGTCACGATGAATGCGGTGCGGGCCAGGGAGTGGCCTCGTGTGGCTGGGAGGCCAAATCAAGTCGCTTGGATTGGCGATGCCCTGGGCGTTCAACACCCCCTAAGCGCGCTCGGTTTGGTTTTGGCGCTGGGTGATGCACGGGCCTTGTGGAGGGGAGAGGGCCTTGGGGCTCGCATGCGCGCATCGCGCGTTCCCGAAATGATTGCAATCGCTCTCTATGAAGCCTTCGCCGATTCAAGCCCATCAACCGCGGCCATCCGCTCATCGGTGATTCGCATGCTCCGCACACACCACCGCCGGCGCTTGCGGATCATGTCCCTTGTCTCTGGCCAAAACCAAAGCCGAGCCGATTTCGCCCGCACAGCAATCGCCATGTTGCTCCATGGAGGGCGCGATCTTCTTCGATGGGGAATCCGAACAGGCCGCATCGATGAAGTGCCAGAGATCGCCACTGAAATTGCAGGCCGCTTGGGCTGGCTTGCAGGCGGGACCTTTCGACTCACACAAGCCTTGCCAGTCAAAAACCACCAAGAAGCCCCTTTTGGACCTGCGCTTCGGGCCTCCCGCCCAAGCGGTGAGGTCCTGGGACTTGGCCTTGCGACTCCGCTTGAGATTGACCTTGAAAGCCAGATAGAAACGACCGCCACAAGGCTTCTCGCTTTGCAAAGGCCAAATGGCGCCATCCGATCCCAATTCACACTCAGAGCCGAAGCGATCGCCATCTACCTTGGGGCCATGCGGGCCCTTTCGGCCCCAGTCCCCCCAGAAACCAGGGCGCACCTCCGGACCTTCATCGAAATGAACCTGGATCGCCTGAGGGTGCTTCCCCCCACTGCTCGGCTTCTTCTTTACATTGGAGCCCGCTGGCTTGGGATTGAAGCCGAAGATTCTCGCCTTGTTCCCCTCCGTGTCCAAGCCAGATTCCCCCCCTGGGTGCTCACCATCTTCGCAGCTTCAGGCCTGATAGATTGGCAAATTCTTGAGCCCAAGCTGCCTGGTTTCTTCTTTTCGCCTTCGTCATCTCCCCTTGCCGAAAAAGCAGGCGCTCTTCTTAAGCAGATGCGCTTTCAAGCACCGCCTTGCCCAATCACCCAAAAAATCCGAAAAGAAATAGAGGGCTTATTGGACCTTTCTCCCACCCAACTGCGCCTTGTTCCATCCCTCCCCTCACGCGAAGCCATTTCTTTGGAACTTGCCAATATCGACCAAAAGCTCTTTCAATCCATTGGCTGGGCTGATGGCATCCTCCTTGCCCTGGCCCTCCGCGCGATTGCTCCCTCGGATCCTTTGCTCAACCGAGTCGCCCCTTCACTTTGTTTGGATGCACCTCAAGGGCCAAGTTTTCCCTTGGTGTTTGAAAGCGAACTCAGAGAAAGCGCCATTGCCCTCATCGCCCTTTCAACGCTCCCCATCCCTTACCGCCACCGCTTTGCATCTTCGATCGATCGCTTGGCTTTGTTTTTGAGAGACTTTCTTGAGCCATCGAAAGAATCGGGTCAAACCTTGAACAAAAGCCTTAAGGCGCTCTGCCTGCTCGCTTTGCTCAACGCTCGCTCGATTGAAATGCATGAAGCCGAAAAGCTTCTCGAAAGTATTTTTTTTGATGAAAAAGATGCCTTTGCTCCAGATTTTTTTTCGCGCCTTTTCACCCCAACCTCTTCCTTCCTTGAAGGCTGGCACTTGCTTGGGCCCCTTGGTCAAACCGACGAGTGGCTCTTTGTGAGCGTTGCGGGATTGGGTCAAGCCATCGAGTGCTTCCCAGAACTCCGCCCAAAGCTTCTGCCTCTCCTCGAGAGGGGGCTTGCCCTGCTTCGCGGCAAAGAAAAGCCGATGGGAAACTGGCCAGTTGGGGGGCATAGGCTTTTTGGCACCATGCTGGGGATCTACGCCCTGCGTTCTGCCTCATGCCCGCCTCACGATTCAGCGATTCGGCGGGCCTGCGCAAGCGTGCACTCAATGCAGGAAAGCGATGGAAGTTGGGCAATCCAGGAGGGATCTTCTCCTCTTGCCGATACTGCTTACGCCCTCCTTGCTTTATTGCTTGGCGAGGATTTTGACTTAAGCGCGATCGAAAGGGCTTTTCGCTTTATGCTCGGCACAATTGAGGAAGCCGCTGAGATCCCAGCTCTTTTTCCAGGCCTTGGCTGGGGGCAAAGTGCGTTCGACCTCAAAATGGCCTGGCTTTGGGCCCTCTCTTTGTTTGCCAAACGCAAAAGCAATTAGGCGTCCGCAAGCAGTGATGGCCACCTTTTGCGAGGTGAGCCTTAATCTCAAGGACGGAGCCATGCCCTCTTTTCTCCCCCCAGAAGATGTGAATGCCGAAACGGCTGCCCTGATCATGCATGTCCGGGCCCTCGTCGAGGCTGAGCTCGATTGCTTCTTTGCCAAAGAAAAAGACCTCATTGAAGCCCATGCGCCCGAGGCAATGCCCGTTTTTCAAGCCATCGAATCGATGACTCGGCGTGGAGGCAAGCGTTTTCGTCCCCTTCTGCTTGTGGCAGGTGCGCTTTCGATCGACGAAGCCCTGGACCTCCGGCCATTGCTCCCCGCCTGTGCTGGCCTTGAAATCCTCCAAAGCTATCTCTTGATCCACGACGACTGGATGGACGGAGACACAGAGCGGCGGGGTGGTCCTTCCGCGCACGTTGCGATCTACCAAGCCCTCAAGGACCAAAACCACCTTGGCTTCTCTGAGGCAGCGCTCGCCCACACAGCAAGCGCGCTTGCAATCCTTGCGGGTGATCTCGGTGCGGCTTGGGCAAATCGCCTGGTTTTTGAAAGCGCCTTTGTTTCCCCTCGCCCAAAAGCAGTCATCGAGCTCTTTGTTGACATGCAGCGCAAGGTGGTGTGGGGGCAAAGCCTCGATCTTCTGGAAAGCCCCGACATCGAGAGAATGCACCACCTCAAAACCGGAAGCTACACGGTCGAAGGTCCTCTTTTGCTTGGGGCAACCCTTGCTGGCGCAAGCGATATGGTCCTCCAGGCCCTCTCCGAAATCGCTCGACCCCTGGGCCTTGCTTTCCAACTCCGCGACGATTGGCTTGGCACTTTTGGCGATCCCTCTCAAACCGGAAAGCCAGTTGGAAACGATCTCCGAGTCGGCAAGCGAGGGGGGGTTTGGCACGAAGCCCATGCATCACTTGACCCAGGAGCGCTTGGGCAGCTCTACCAGGTCTTTGGCAAACGCGATGCCTCTCAGGCCGATCTCATGCAAGTTGTCACCCTTCTTAAAGACCGCGGTATTTCAGACCACATCGAGGCCCAAATTGACACATATCTCAAGCAAGCGATGAGCCGGATCACGCAAGCCCCCCTCTCTCAAAAAGGGCAAAATCTCCTCCAATCGCTTGCATACCTCATCGCTCGGCGCTCGAATT
>JANWYL010000139.1 GCA_025056955.1 Sandaracinaceae bacterium
GAGATGTGGGGGTGGCTTCCAATGCTTCTTGCAATAAGCATTGAATATGGCTTGGTCGCCCCATCGATCATTTCACCTTGGGGGGGAGACGATGCATATTATTACGCCCTTGCTCGGCGGATTGCACGCACTGGTCGTTTCGATGAACCAATCGTTTGGCACCTTCTCACCCTGCCAGAGAAAGCCATTCACCCTGCTTTTGACTACTGGCAACCTTTGCCATCCTTGGCGCTCGTTCCTTCTTTCTTGGTTTTTGGCGATCAAATCGAAGTGGCCACTTGGACCATGGTGTTTTTTTCCCTGCTTTCCATTTGGCTCTTTGCCCTTGTTTTGATTCGCTCGCGGGTAATTGCAACCCAACCTTTTCAAATCTTTGCGCTCCTCGCCTTCACCTGGAGCCCCGCCATGCCGCTTTTTCGCTTTCGGGTGGAATCGCCCGTGTTTTGCCAAATCGCATGGCTTTTGACTTTGCTTGCTTTTATCAAAGAACGTTTTGCCCTTGCAGCACTTTTTGCCTTTTTTGCTGCCTTTGCCCGCACCGACTCCCTTTTGCCGATCCTTTTGATTTGGTTGTTGCTTTTGCTCTTTTCGTTGCGCAAGGTCGCCTGGACCAGGTTTTGGCGCAAAGCGCCTGCGTGGTTGCCGGTCGTGGGTGTCATGTTCGCTTGCTTCGCCTTTTACGTTTCCATTCACCTATTCCGCTTTGGTGAGCCCCTCCCACCGGGTGCTCGTCTCGCTCCTGCTCTCAGCTGCATTGAAGAGCTTTTTGAGTGGAATCCGATGCGCAAACCCCTTTCGCCAATTGGGTGGTTGAAAGCAAGGTTGGATCAGGCAACACTTTCCCATGCCTTCGAAGTGCTCAAGGGGCTTCTTTCTGGGGGGGCCTACGTGTTTCGCGGTGAACCACTCATTGAGATCTTGGGGGTGGGAATGGTGGTTGTCTTTCTTATGCTCTTAACAAAACGCTCCTTTTCGATTGCTGAGAAGGTTTACACCATTTCTGTGGTGATGGCCCTTTGTGGGAGTTTTTTGTTGGCTTTGGGCGCGCCAGCGGTGTTTTCTCCCAACCGCACCCTCCAGTCCCTCGTTCCTTTCTACGTGGTTGCCAGCGTTGGTACCATAGAAAGGTTGGTTTTCTGGTTGTGGAAAGCACTCGAAAGGTTGAGGAGCAACGAATCCACGCCATCCTTTTCAGTTGATTTGACCAAGGTTTCATGCTCTTTGATGTTTTTCCTCTCTTTGGGTCGCTTTGAGTCGAAAATTCATCTTCCCCCCTCTTACGATACCTTTGCGATGAAGCGAATCGAAGAACTCACTTCAGCCATGGGGAGCGATGTCATCGCAACCAACTTCCCCTTGTGGTTAGTCCCAAGCGGCGCAACAGCCGTTTTGTTTCCCTATCAAGACGATGCAACCCGCCTCATGGTTCTTGAGCGCTATCGACCATCTTGGCTTTTATTGCACACGCCCCCCCATCCGATTTGGGGACCGAGGGCTGTTAGTGGATGGGTTGCATACTACGATGGGCAACCACACCGCTTGGGACCATTTCGTTTTGAGCCTTGTTTCAAGGACTCAACCTTTGTGATCTACCGCATTGAACACGATATCAACTAACTCTCCCTTTTGGCACTGAATTCACCCGGTATCAACTGCCTCAACGCAACCCGAGGCGGCGGCTCACCGTTTCACCTGACTGGATGGTGATCTCATAAGTCTCGTCGATGTTTTCACGTGGATTGCGCAATCGCAGAGTGTAAGTGCCAGGGGGAAGGGGGACCCGCACAAGAGGAGTCTCGCCAAGGACTCGGCCCCCCTCAATCGATACCTGTGTCCACGGAGATGTCACGAGGGAAAGGTAACCAGGCGGTGCAGAGGGAGAAGTGGAGCGCTCTTGGCGCTCAGCACGTTCTTGTCGTTCAGAACGCTCTTGAGGCTCAGGAGGAGATGGAGGAGGCGGGGGCGATGCAGGGAGAGGTTGTGCAACGGCAGATTGGACCTGGGTATTTTGAGGAGATGTGGTGCTTTTCCCGCGTCCTCCTCGACGCTCCAAAGAAGCAGAATTGGAAGGTGCAGTGGGTGGTGGTGGCGATGGGGCTTGAGGAGCTGAAGCAGTTGTTTCTTGCACGGAGGAGGGTGGAGCAGGTGGCGGAGCCACAGGGCTTGAAGGAGGAAGTGGGGACGAGGTGGCAGGTGAAACTGGAGGAGGAGCGCTTGGTGACGGAAGTGGGGGAGGAGGGGGCGAAGGAGGAGCCGATTGCGTCGTATGCATCAAAGACCACACCCCTATGGCAAGCAAAGCCGAACCCAAACTGGCTGCAATGACGAGGAGCCATGGCGAGGCAGGGGCGAGACGAGCTGGTGTTTCACCCAAGGGAGCAGACTGAGCTGCCTGGACAGCGGAGAAACTGCCTGTTTTAGCGTGGAAGCCACTCACACTTGGGAGACTTGGATTCGATGTCGAGGTCAGCCCTTCTTGGGAAGAACCGGTCAGTGAAACAGTGCCGCTTGCGCCAAAGAGCCGTTCGATTGACCGGGAATCGAGGTCAAGAGAGGCGACACATTCCCGGATGCGGGCATGGTGTTCTTCGATCAATTCACCGAGGGTTTCTTTCAAAAAACCAGCAATTGCTTTGCGATCAGGAGGGTTTGGAAGCGTGGTAAGCCATTTTTCGAGGTCTTCTTTGAACGCTTGGGCTGTGGGGTAACGCTTTTCAACATCCCGCTCGAGTGCCCGCATCACGATCGCATCGATTTCTGGCGGCACTTCTGGATTGTACCTTGATGGGGGGACAATTTCTTCGCGCAAAGTGGCGTTGAGGGTGGCAAGTTCATTGGCGCTCTTAAAGAGTCGTCGCGAAGTGAGCATCTCCCAAAAGACCACACCCATCGACCACAAATCCGCCCGCCGATCCACTTTGCCAGCGAGCGCTTGCTCGGGGGCCATGTAGGCGTACTTGCCCTTCACGATACCTGTGCGTGTCTCAACGACGTTGCTTTCTGCTTTCGCAATTCCAAAGTCAAGGATCTTCACAACACCTGCGTAGGTTACAAAAATGTTTTGGGGTGACACATCTCGATGCACCACCCCAAGGGGCTTTCCATCGAATGATGTCAAATCGTGCGCATACCCCAGCCCGTCAAGGGCGTCGGCCACAATGCGAGCGGAGACGTGGATGGGGATGATTTGGTTGCGCTGCGCCACAATCCGCATGATGCGCTCCAACCCCTGCCCATCCAGGTATTCCATCGCAAGAAAATGTTGGGTGATACCGCCAGGTCCTTCGACTTCACCCACTTCCACCGTGTGAACGCAATTTGGGTGTTCGAGTTGTGCAGCGAGGCGGGCTTCATCCAAAAACATATCGACGAAGCCGGGCTCTGCTTCAAGATGAGGGTGAAGCCGCTTGATCACAAAGAGCTTGCGAAAGCCGCCTTTTCCACCAAGAACGGCAAGATTGACCTCCGCCATTCCACCCTGGCCAAGCTTGGCCACAAGCACGTACTTTCCGAAAGGCGTAGGTGGTATTGGCGTGATCACAAGGGCACGCTGTTGCTCTTCCTTGATCATGCGGGAGGGGGATGTCATTTGTCCTCCTCGGGTGCTTTGGCTAGTTTCCTGGCTTTCCCATGCCTCTGTCAACCCCCCTCTATCCAAAGACGCCGCGCAGGTAGTTGAGGGTGAGCTCATGTTTGGGAGATTCGAAAATTTCTTGGGTTTTCCCAGCTTCAACGAGCTTGCCCATGTGGAAGAAGGCCACTTGATCGCTCATCCGCTTGGCTTGCTGCATCGAGTGGGTAACCCAAACAATCGTGCATTCCGAAGCGAGCTCGCGGATGACTTCTTCGATGCGCGAGGTGGCGATTGGATCGAGAGCGGAAGTGGGTTCGTCAAGAAGCAATACTTCAGGGCGAACGGCCAGGGCCCGCGCGATGCAAAGGCGCTGCTGTTGGCCACCTGAGAGGCCTTGGGCAGGGGCTCGAAGGCGATCTTTCACTTCGTCCCAAAGAGCGGTCTTTCGCAGGGCTTCTTCACACGCTGCCTCAAGCACATCCCGAGAGCGTTCACCACGCAGCCGAAGTCCAAAAACGACGTTTTCGAAAATCGAGGTTGCAAAACAGGTCGAGCGCTGAAAGACCATTCCGACTCGCTTTCTGATTTCAATTGGGTCGACTTGGGGATGATAGATATCGATGCCGTCGAGACGAACTTGACCTTCTACGCGGCAGTTTTCAATCAGTTCATTCATCCGATTGATGGACCGCAGAAAGGTGGACTTTCCGCATCCAGAAGGCCCAATCAAAGCCGTAATCGATCGCTCAGGAATGTCCAAAGACACAGAGTCAAGGGCGATGCGCGCTCCATAGCGCACGCTCAAGCTCTCAACTTGAATCTTAAATGGCTTTTCCATGGTTCTCCGGCTGCTTGTTCTTTGCGCGAAGCAGCGAGCCAATTCCAGTGAGCAGCATTGTGATTGTGACGAGCACAAGCGAAGTGGCAAAGATCAACTTTTTGGCTGATTCCACATCAGCGCTTTGCGTGGCGAGGGCATAGACGTGATAAGCCAGGTGCATGTGCATGTCGGTGGGGTGGCGGGGAAGTTCCGCCACATGATTTGCGGCGCCCGTAAACAAAATGGGGGCCACTTCTCCAGCAGCGCGGCCAATCGCCAAGACAGCTCCAGTGCCAATCCCTGCCCGCGCCCCTGGAAGAACCACCCAAAGCAGAACTTGAAGCCGCGTGGCCCCCAAGGCATATGCTGCCTGCCTCAGCTCTTGCGAAACTCGCCGAATCGCTTCTTCAGTTGAAACGATCACCACTGGCAGGGTCAAGACAGCCAAAGTAAGGGATGACCAAAGGATTCCGGGCTTTGCCCAAACAACGAGTGGTGGCTCAGAAAGCAGAGCATCGAGTGATTTTCCGACGAAAAGCACGAAAAAACCAAGCCCAAAGAGCCCATAGACGACAGAGGGTATTCCCGCAAGGCTTTCGATGGCCACTCGCAGGATTTTTGTAAGCTTCGATTGGGGTTTTGCGTATTCGGCAAAATAGATCCCCGTTGCCACTCCAAGTGGCAGGGCAGCAGCCGTCATGAGCAGGGTCAAAAGCGCGGTGCCGACGAGCGCATTGAAGATCCCTCCCTCAGAGGGTTCCAAGCTCGATCTTCCAAAAATGAAATTTATGCTCAAAGCAGGAAAACCCTGAAGGAAGAGGATGGCAATGATCCCCCCAAGCATTGCGATGAGCAGCAGGGTCGAAAGTGCGCCCAGAATTCCAGTTGGGCCAATCTGAACCAAGGCAGCTAAAAGTCGATGGCGCAAGCCTTTCACGGTTCAACCCTCAGGCGGCGGAGCATCCACACGCTCAGGCGCTGAAGTGCAAAAGAAATCCCAAAAAGCAAAGTGCCAATGAAAAAAAGAATCTGCCAGTGAAGGCTTTGGGGAACCACTTCTCCAAGCTCAGCCGCGATTGCAGCAGTCATGGTGCGGGCGCTTGTGGTTGGACGGAAATCAATCACGGGTGCATTTCCGGAACTCATGAGCACGATCATCGTTTCTCCGAGGGCGCGTCCAAGCGCGAGCACCATCGCGGCGCTGATTCCAGGAAGCGCATGGGGGAGAACCACGCGCCGGATCACTTGTTCAGTCGTCGCACCCAAAGCGAGTGCTGCTTCAACGAGCTCTCGAGGCACTTCGTGAAGCGCTTCTTCGCTTAAGGCAAAAAGCGTTGGGATGAGGGCAATGCCAAGGGCCAGGCCCGCAACCATTGCGTTTAGGCGATAGTGATACCCAAAGAGGCTTTGGAGGAAAGGCGCAAGAACCATGAGGGCGAAAACGCCCAAGACCACTGTGGGGATGGCTGCCCAAAGTTCGATGAGGAGGCGCACCCATTTCCGCAAGCTTTGTTTGAGGAATCGGCTGACAAAAATCGCAGCACCAAGAGCGGTTGGGGTGGCAAAAAGCAAGGCGATGAGAGCGATCTTCAGTGAACCAAAAATCAGAGGGAGGATATTGACTTTTGGAGGCGTGGCCACAGGTTGCCAGACAAATCGGCTTTCGTGACCAGGCCACTTTTTGGGCACAAAGAGCTCTGAGAGGCCCCCAAGCTCTTCCCCCCTTTCTTCTTTCAAAAGGGGGGCTGCCTCGCGAAAAACGAAGGCAAAAATCAAAACCACCATGGTGCAGGCGAGGAGGGTGAGCAAGAAAAGCAGCCCCTCCACGAGTTTTTCTGCCAGTTTTCGCTTGGCCTTGAGGCGAGACCCTGGAGCCGACGCATTCATGGCGAATTCCTCAAGTTGTGTATTGCTGGTACTTCAAAAAAGCCGCTCGCTTTGGCAATCGACTGCCCTTCAAGGGAGCGGACAAATTCGATGAAGCGGCGGATATCTCCTTGGGCCTCTCCGATAGAGTAGAAAAAAAGAGGCCGAGCGAGGGGGTATGTTCCGCTTTGTGCTGCTTCGGCGCTTGGCATGAGCTCCTGCCCGTCTTCAAGGCGAATGGCCAAGGCCTTGACCCCCTTGGCGTAGCCCACACCTCCATAGCCAATTCCAGCAGGATCTGTAGACACAGCGGCGATGATTGCCGCTGTTCCAGCCAAGGTTTGCACTTCATCGGCGAAATCAGCCCCGCGAAGCACACGCTCCTTAAAGTAGGCATAAGTACCGGAACTGCTCTCTCGCCCGTACGCCACAATCGGCTGCCGAATGCCGCCAACTTCCGACCAGTCACGAATCAGCCCCCTATAGATTCCTGCCACTTGTTCAAGCGATAGACTCGAAACCGGATTGCTCTTGTGGACATAGATGGTCAATGCATCGATAGCGACCACATGCTCGCAAGGTGCTTTCCCGTGCTTTGCCAAAATCTCATCGTATTCTTTTTGTGAAATTTTTCGGCTTGCACTCGCAAGGTCAGCAGTTCCAGAAATCAGGGCAGCAATCCCCGTTCCTGTGCCTCCTCCTGCCACTTGGACTGAGATTTCGGGATGAGCTCGCATAAAGGCCTGGGCCCATCTCTGAACGAGGATCACCATCGTGTCTGATCCGCGAATCACAACTTTGCGTCGGGCATGGGAATCACACCCAGCCAACAGTACCAAGGTGAAGCCAACATGAACCAAGATCAAAACCAGGCGATGGCTTGGGTGCATCCGATATGGGATATGGCTCAAGGCAGGTTGCAACTTCATGGCTTTCCCGTAGCTCGAGCTTAGAGGCAAGCGCTTGGTATTCGCGCTTTTTGAGCAGCGTTGGTTGTTGCATCTCGGGTTGTTGCATCTCGCCATTGCCTCTTGTTATTGAGGCGGTTGGTGCTTTTGTTCCCAATCATCGCACAATCAGCGCTTTGTGCAGGGTGTGTATTGGGTTAGGATGATGAGGGCTTTTTATGCGATCGCTTGCATGCTTCTGCACTTTGATTGCACTTTTTACTGGCTGTGGTGCGCGAACGGGTACAGTGCATGACGAAGCAGAAGCCGGTGTGTTTCCGCCTTTTAGAGAAGAGGAGTGCAATGGCTTGGATGATGATGGTGACGGGTTGCTTTGGGCGTGGGATGCAAGCAAGGCCCTGGATGCCTCACGCCAATTGGACGCAGACGCAATGCTGGATTTGGATTTGAGAGTGGATGAGGACTTTCGGGATGAGCTTGGCCGCTATGTGCATGATCTCCATTGCGGGGGGTGCAATCGTCCTTGCTTGCCCTCACACCCTCACGAGCTTGAATCGCACTGCATCGTGATCGATGGGAACCCCATTTGTGCTGCCACCCGTTGTGAGAAGGGCTGGACCCCCTCGCGGGCAGGGCGGTGTGTGCCGGCTTACGAGCGCCTGTGCTTACCGTGCTTGGATGATGGTGATTGCGGTGACTTTGATGGAGCACACTGTATCGATATAGGGGGTGAAAAAAGGTGCAGCATCGGGTGTTCGATTGGTTGCCCTGATGGTTATTTGTGCGATTTGGACCATTGCGTTCCAGAGGGTGGGAGCTGCACCT
>JANWYL010000013.1 GCA_025056955.1 Sandaracinaceae bacterium
CTCTGCCCTCTTTGTTTGGCAAGAACATCGCCCCCTTTCCCTCGTCTGCAAGCGCCACCGCTGCGCCCATGAGCCTCGTTTCGTCGACGACTTCCATGTGGCCGTGCGCATGCCAGAACAGGAGACTTCTTTTGCAGTCGGCGAAATCAGGCGCCTCGATGGCAGTGTGGCGCATGGGGAGCGATTTTTGCGTAACTGGGCTTTTGCAGACGGAAGCGATCGCATCGCCTTGGTATTCGATGGAGGCATTCGCTCCTTGCGCGTGCCCGGCGATCGGTATCTTTCTGCGGAACTTTCACCTCGTGGAGATTGGCTTGTGCTTTGGGGGATGTCGCAAGGCCTGGTCGTGCTCCGCATGCAGGATCAAGCGATGGTTCGGCTGCTAGGCGAAGCGCCGCTTTTTGATCCAGAGGGCAAACTTTTGGCCTTTGCCCGTGGCCGCGACGATGGCCATCGCCTGCTTGAAAGCCGCCTTTTCGTTTTGGAATTTGGCGAAACGCTGAGGCTTTGGCCCATCGATACCGATGGCGCCCCATGCACCCGCCCATCGCTCTCAAAGGTACGGAAAGATCGGAGTGTCCGGCTTTCTGCTCAGTGCGCTCAAAAGCTCCTTTTGGCAGAGCTCCGCCTCCCTGGCGATGAAGGGGTGCTACATAAGTAAAAAGTGGCGTGAGCCCTCGCACAAGTGAAATCTCCAAAGGGCCCTAGGCTTATCTAGTAAGGAGCAGTTGCGATGGCTCTCACAGACTCGATCCCAAACAACGTCGACCTCGGATCGGACAAAAAACTTCTCCGTGCCCTTGAAAAGTGGCAGCCAAACTTTCTTGCATGGTGGAAGGAGATGGGGCCCGAGAGCTTCCAAGAAGACGAGATCTACTTGCGCACTGCAGTTTCGGTCGATCCCCAAGGATGGGCGCACTACGACTACGTGCGGATGCCCGAGTACCGTTGGGGGATCTTTCTCGTTCCTCAAGAAGAAGGCCGCAAAGTGGGTTTTGGGGACATGGAAAACGAATCTGCCTGGCAAGAAGTGCCCGGTGAGCTGAGGGGTGTCCTCCGCAGGCTCATCGTCACCCAAGCTGACACAGAGCCGGCCTCGGTTGAGCAGCAGCGACAGCTCGGAAAAACAGCCCCGTCTCTCTATGACTTGCGTTCCCTCTTTCAGGTAAACGTCGAGGAGGGAAGGCACCTTTGGGCAATGGTGCACCTCCTCCACAAGTACTTTGGAAAAGACGGAAGGGATGAAGCCGAAGCGCTGCTTGAGCGGCGTTCAGGCGACCCGGACAAGCCCAGGCTCCTCAATACCTTTAATGAAAAAACCGAAGAATGGCTTTCGTTTTTTTGCTTCACGATGTTTACTGATCGCGATGGAAAATTTCAACTTGCTGCCTTGAGTGAATCGGGCTTTGATCCATTGGCGCGCGCCACAAAATTCATGCTTACGGAGGAAAGCTATCATCTTTTTACGGGCGAAACCGGTATTGAGCGGATCATCCAACGCACAGTGGAGCTCATGAAAAAGGACCCAAACGAAGACGCGCGGGATCAAGGCGGTATCGACCTTCCAACAATCCAAAAATGGATCAATTTTTGGTTTTCAAGCTCTTTGGATTTATTTGGAAGTGAAGTGAGTTCAAATGCTGCTGAATATTTTGCTTCTGGATTAAAAGGCCGCTATCGCGAAAGAGAAAAATATACCGATCACAAAGCCCTCGACCAGTACTATGAAATCGAAATGCCGGTTGGCACGCAAATCGTCAAAAAAACCGTGCCTTTGCGCAATGCGATGAATGAAATCCTGCGAGATGAATACATTGCCGACTGCGAACGCGTGCTTCGAAGATGGAATTACGTCATTCAAAAAGCAGGAATACGCTATCAATTGCGGTTCCCAGATCGCAAATTCAATCGCAAAGTTGGAATATACGCCAATCACTGGTTTACGCCAGAGGGCCAGTTGATCAGCCAAGAAGAATGGCAGGCCCGGCAAGGGGACTGGCTGCCCACCCCAGCCGATCGGGAATATGTCCGTTCTCTCATGGTGCCTTGTTATGAGCGGGGAAAGATCGCAAATTGGATTGCGCCGCCGCGGCAGGGTGTAAACGGAAAGCCATTTGATTGGGAATACGTGCGATTCCACCGGAAAAGCACTGTTTTTGTCTAAAAGAGCGATCCTTGGCTTTTTTTGGGTGGAGAGATCCGGAGGTGTTCGTAGGCCTTGCGGGTGGCGATCCGGCCTTTGGAGGTGCGTGCGATGAATCCGCTTTGGAGAAGGTAGGGTTCAAACACATCTTCGAGGGTGTCACGGGGCTCACCCAGGGTAGCCGCAAGGGCGTCGATGCCGACGGGGCCACCTTCATAGCTTTCGATGAGCACCCGCAAAAAGCGGCGGCTCATCTCATCAAGCCCTGCCTCATCGATATCGAGTCGCTCGAGCGCTTGGCGGGTCGTGGGAAGATCCAGGCGGCCGTTGCCAAGGACTTGGGCAAAATCGCGTACCCGACGGAGCAGGCGATTGGCAATCCGGGGGGTGCCCCTTGAGCGACGAGCGATCTCAAAGGCGGCTTTTTCGTCGATTGCGACGCCAAGAATCGAGGCGCTCCGGAGAACGATTTGGCAGAGGTCTTGGGGGTCGTAGTAATCGAGGCGAAGCTCGATTCCAAAACGCGAAAGCAACGGGCCTGTGAGCAGGCCTGTGCGGGTTGTGGCCCCAACCAAGGTAAAGGGCGAAAGAGGAATGCGAATCACGTTGGCCATGGGGCCTTCGCCTTGGACGAGGTCGATGCGGTAGTCTTCCATCGCGGTGTAGAGGTTTTCTTCGACCACGCTTGAGAGGCGATGAATCTCATCGATGAAGAGCACGTCACGGGGCCCAAGGCGTGTCAAAAGGGCAGCAAGCTGGCCCCTGTGCTCGATGGCCGGAGCGTGGGCGAGATGGAGCTGGACGCCGAGCTCTTCAGCCAAAATGAAGGCGAGGGTGGTTTTGCCAAGCCCAGGCGGCCCTGAAATCAGCACATGATCAAGGGCATTGTTCCGACTTCTCGCAGCTTCAATGTAAACGCGCAGGTTTTCGGTGAGGCGGCGTTGTCCGATGAATTCAGAAAGGCGCAAAGGACGTAGAGGCGCTTCAACCCGCTGTTCTTCTTCGAGGGGAAGGGGATCAAGGGAAGATGGGAGCTTTTGAGGGGGAGGCTCGAGGATGTTTTGGACAAGGGAACGCTTGCGTCTGGGCACGATCCACCTCTAGATGGTCATCGAGGCCAGGGCTTCTTTGATGAGCTCGGGGAGGGTTTTCCCCTGCGCATGGGGCGCAATCCGAGCCACGGCTTGTTGGGCTTCTTCTGGTCGAAATCCCATCGAAACGAGCGCACGAAGCACTTCTGTGAGGGATGGAGCGAGGGCAGAAGGGGCTCCGCCAGAGCTTAGAGAAACCGAATTGCCTTGGGATTGATCGGCCGAAAGAGGAAGCAATTTGCGTTGAAGTGTGAGAAGGCGCTCGGCAAGCTTTGGGCCGATTCCAGGGACTTGTTGAAGGACTTTGCGGTCCTTTTGCAGCAACGCCAAGCGGAAGCTTTCCGCATCGAAATGGCTTAAAATCGAGAAGGCGAGCGTGGGGCCAATTGAGGGGACTTCAAGCAAGAGACGAAAAAGGGCGCGGTCTTCCATGGTTAAAAAGCCGTATAGCCTAACCGCAAAATACTCTCCCACTTCAGTGTGGATGTAAAGAATTGCTTCACGAGGAGGGTGGGGGAGGCGGGGTAAGGCAGAGCTTGGGACCTTCACTTCCCATCCAATCCCATTCGTTTCGATGATCACACCCTCTTCTGAGCGCTCAACCACAGGGCCCCGAAGCCGTCCGAGCATCGCGCAAAGGTATACTCATTCGAGCACGATGCGCACCCCTTGGCTCTCAATTGCGCCTTTTAAGACAGAAGCGAGTGCCCACTCCCCTGCTTCGAGGGTGATCGTGCGCTCGGTTGGAGGGATGATGCGGACAAGCACCCACTGGCCAGAGGTGCGGCGATAGAGGGTATAGGCCCGAAGACCGCGGGGCGTGGGGTGAGAGAGGCGAATGCTGCGTCCTTCGCGCTCCACGATGGGGGGGGAGACGCGCGTCGAAGAAAGCCGCGGAATCGGAGGAGGAAGGGCCGGGCGGCTGTAGAGGCGCTCCATTGCGTTTGTGATCCCAAGGGTGTTTTGAGCGATCTGGCGGTAGCGGAAAAAAAGACTGCCTTTGAGAGGGCTTGAGGTGCCGATCTCCCGAACAATTCGCACCTGCGTTTCGATTTCTGCGACCGTCCATGCAGGTGAGGAACCCAAACGATGGAGGGCGTGGCCGATGAAGAGATTTTCGTGAATGTCTGCACGCTCGCTCCACCAGCGCGCAAGCGGCTCGAAGGCTTGGGCTGTTTGCGTCGTGGGCCAATAGAGCTGGGGGGCGAGGTAGTCAAGCCAATTTTCTCTGAGCCATCGGGGAGCGTCGCAATAAATCGTCTCATAGGCGTCAAGCCCTCGGATGCCTGGGGGCATGCCAGGACGATAGATGCCAAAGGGGGAGACCCCAAAGCGGACATCGGGGTGGTTGCGGCGCAAGTCCTCATAGACGCCGCGAATGAGGGCATTTACGTTTTCACGCCGCCAATCGGAACGGGAAAGGGTTCCGCCCGAAGCCAGGTAGGCGTTATAGCTCGCATCGTCAGGAAAAGGTGTTCGGCTCGAGTCGGGATAGGGGTAGAAGTAGTCGTCAAAGTGGATGCCATCGATGTCATAACGGGAAGCGATATCCTCAATCACCATCCGCACGTGGTTGCGGACAGCTTCAGCGCCTGGATCCATGATAACCATCGAATCGTAGCGAATCGCATGCGCTGAGAGGGTGCGTGTTGGATGATTGGGTGCTGTTGGGGTTGAGGCATTGGCGAGGCCGCGGTATGGATTCAACCAGGCGTGCACTTCGATCCCACGCGCATGGGCGAGCTCAATGAGAATCGCGAGGGGGTCGTAGCCTGGATCCCTCCCTTGCGTTCCGCTCAAAAAACGGCTCCACGGTTCGATGGTTGAGGCATAGAGCGCATCGGATTCAGGGCGGACCTGAAAAAAGATTGCGTTTAACCCAGTACGGGCAACCCTTTCAACGATTTGCTCAAGCTCTTCCCGCGCTGCGTTTGGTGCTAATCCGCTCCGGCTTGGAAAATCGAGGTTGAAAACAGTGGCCACCCACACCCCTCGCATTTCGCGAGGGTGACTGACTTCAACCAAATCGGAAGAAGGTGCGTCGTTTGGAACAAATCCATCTTGGGCCATGTTCGAGGCATCAGTGGGTGAATCGATGGAGGAATCGAGCGCATCGAGCGATGAATCGGTGGGCGAGGCGTCAAGAGAGCTGTCTTCATGGTTTTGGTTCGATCCATCGGGCGGAGCAGAGGATCCGCAAGCCATCACCAATGGGAAAAAAGAAAAGAGCCGCTTGCTCCATGCAGAAGGCGAGAGCAGAGGCGCTTGCCCTTGAACGTATCGCCACCTCATGCTGAGAACATACAGCCCAAAAGCCAGAGGGGGAAAGGCTCTGGGAAGGCTCAGAAGATTCTCAAAGAAAAAGGGCTGCTTGGGCAAGGCGTTTTTGATATGTGATCAACATGGTCATTATCGCTTTCCCGGACGCCGAAATCCGGGTTTACACCCTTAAAGAAGGGCTCTTTTCAGCGCTTGGACATGACCTCGAAATTTTGGTTGAGCGTTTTGAAATCAAGCTGGAAGGTGCAACTTTGAGCGTTTCAGTCGACCCCAAGAGCCTCAAGGTACTCCACGCCCTCTCAAGTGGGCGTCCAATCCCATCAGCCCTTTCGGAACGGGACAAGCGTTCGATCGAAGAAACGATTGCCCGCGAGGTGCTGCAAGTGGATCGCTACCCCCGCATCCTTTACAGGGCCACGCTGCGATGGGAGGGGGGGCTGCCTTTTCTCGATGGAACGCTCGAACTCTGTGGAGTGACACGAAAAGTTGCTTTTTCTGCCAGAAAAGCAAGCGAGTGGTACGTTGCACGTGTGCGCTTGCATCAACCCGACTTTGGGATTAGGCCTTACTCGGCTCTTTTCGGTGCTTTGCGGATCCAACCCGATGTCGAAGTCGAAGCCAAAGTGCTGGTTGAAAGAATTGCTCAGGGATAAATAATGCGTTCAAGCCATGGGAGCAGATTGCACCTTGGTGAGGTTGCAGATAGATTTAGGGTAAAAGAAAAATGAAGGGGAACTTGGCGATTGGTTAGACGAATTGATGGGTACAGTCCGGTTGGCTTTGAAAGCGATTGGCTTTGAAACACTTAGGCTCAGAATGGTTAAGGAGTAAAGAAGTGCGATGAGTGAAGGTTCAAAGATCCCTGTTATTCGCCGCCGACCTGTATCAGAGCCCAAGGGCACTGAAGCGGGCCAGGAAAATCAAGAGGGAGCGATTCGGGAGGGCCTTGCGACTTCCTCTGCTCGCTCTTCTCTCCAGGATGGATCCCGCCAGCCAGGGCAGAGTGGCTCAAGCAAGGCTTCTGCTGGCCGTAACCAAAAGGCGAAACCTGCAACGACTGCAATCGCAGCGCCTCGCGAAGAGATGATCACTCCCTCGCGGCCCATCTTGAGGGAAGCCCCAATTGTGCCACCCAAATCAAGGAGTTTTGGCAAGCGAAGCCGCCGATATGGGCCTCGCCGCAGGCGCCAACATGCCCGCTTCCCCAGGCCCCCTCGCTTTCAAATGCCCCCCAAGCCAAGGCCTCCGGAGCCTGTGGAGCCCATCGATGAGCGGATGGTGCGCGTTCTTCGAGCAGTGGTCGATATGACGGCCCGCAATGCGGCACTCCCAAGAACAAAGGAAGACCCTGATTTTGTGCCGGGTGCAGGATATCGGGATATCCGACGGGCCCTTGCCTTGACCTGGCCCGAAGTGCGGAGTGCTGTGCGCCGGATGAAGCCTCACGGCCTGCTCAAGGTGGCTCGTTTCTACGGTCGCTTCGGGCCAATTTTCGTTGCCACAGACTATGGCCAAGCGGTTCTCGAAGCAGCGGAAGCAGGGCAGCCCTTCCCTGAGCCCCCGGAAGCAGTCAAGCGGGCCCTCGGAGAAGCCAAGCTTGCATGGGAAAAGTGGCAGGCAGAGCACGCTGTCGATTGATCTCTGCTTGACATGCTTCGTTCTGCTGCATAAGCTGCCCACCACTTCCGGTGTCGTCTAATGGCAGGACAGTGGACTTTGGATCCACGAATGATGGTTCGAATCCATCCACCGGAGTTTGAGGGCAAAGGGTGCCGAAGGGAAAATGGAGCGGGTTGGGCTTTTGTGTGGGGGTAATGCTTTGTGTTGCTTGTTCATCGAAAGGGTGCACAAAGGGTGTCCTTCCTTCACCTTCATTGGGCTTGACTCAAGGTGAAACCCAATCTGATTTGGCTAGGGTAAAAAGGGATCCCACATCCCTTCTTCCCCATAGAATCGGTACAAACCTTGACTTTCCCGTCGATTGGTCGACGGAGATGCCCTTTGTCGATCTCATGCGGACGGGAAGGCCTTGGATTTCAGGCACGCTTGATTCTTTTGATGGAGGCCCCCCGATTGACCTCGATCCCAATGGTTGGCCTCGTCGCCTGGCTCCTGGCCAGGTGATCCGCACCCTCATGGCGTGGGACATGGACACCCATCCAAAAGGTCGCTACACCGTGCGCTGGGAGGGGCAGGGGGAGCTTGAGATCCAGGCAGGTCGAATTCCTTCTTTGGCTGAAGCAGGCCGCATCATCGAGCGTTCCCCAGGCCGCCTTGTCTTTGAGATCGATCCGAAACGCGACGGCCCTGGCATCGTCCTCAAGATTGTCCGCATTGACGAAAGGGATCCCATAAGAAACATTCGCGTTTTTGTGCCTGGGGGTGTTTGCGAGGGTGAAAGTGACCGCTACTGCGATGATCGCGAGCCTTGCGATGGGAAACGCTGCATTCCCTTTGAGGAAGCAGGGCAGAGGTTCCACCCACGCTTTTTGAAGATGATGCGCGACTACGCGCTCATTCGCTTTATGAATTGGGCTGACGAGAACGTGACCCACACGCGGGAGTTTTTGCCGCCCAAGCGGCATTTTGAGACGAGTTGGGAAAGCCGGGTCAAGTTGGAGGATGCCCAATGGTTTGGGCGGGTGCCAGTTGAGGTGATGATTGAACTCGCCAATGCCGTTCACGCCGAGCCTTGGCTGACCATCCCGTCTCGGGCCGATGACCACTATGTCAGAATGCTTGGCGCCCTCGTTCGTTCCAAGCTCGATCCTTCCTTGCGCGTTTGGATCGAATACTCAAACGAAGTGTGGAACGCGATTTTCCCACAGTACGAATATGCGCTCAAACAGGGAAAAGCCCTTGGCATCGAGGGCGCAGAAGAAGAAATCGTCGGTCGCTTCTATGCCAGGAGGTCCCGAGAGGTCCATCGCCTGTTCATTGAAGGCTTTGGTGATGATCCTGAGCGCCCCAAGCGGGTGGTCCGAGTGCTCGCAAGCCAGGCCGTAAGCCCATGGCGCACCGAGCTCATCCTTGACTTTGAGGACACCTACCGCTTTGGCGATGTGCTTGCAATTGCTCCTTATTTTGGAGTGACGGTTTCGCCGGAAGAACACGCGAGCTGGAGCCGGCTCTCCATCGATGATTTCTTCGAACGTGCTTTCTCAAAGGATCTTCCTCAGGCCCGTAAAATGGTTGAGGAACAAGCCCAACTGGCCAAAAAGAGGGGGCTTGTGCTTGTGGCCTATGAAGGTGGGCACCATTATCTTGCCCCAGGAAGCGAAGAGATCACTGCGCTTTTTGGCCGCGCGATGCGCGATCCACGCATGGAGACGCTTTACGATGCCTATTTGCGGGCCTTTGAGGAAGGGGGAGGCAGGCTGCTTGTGCACATGAATGCCTGCTCGAAGGGGGGGATTTTTGGCTTCTGGGGAGCCATCGAATGGCTTGGGCAGCCCATTGAAGAAGCACCCAAACTTCGTGCACTCCGAAAGGCAAGCGAAAGGACGCGACAAAGGTAGGGTATGCCTGGGTTTTTAGAGGACTTGAGTCCAAAACAAAAGAGGCAAAAAATCAAAGGATGAGTCTTTCGCAAAGCGTGCGCCTTGAAGGCCGGGTCCTCTTTTTGACCGAGGATTTCGAGCTCCTCCGCAAGCAAATTGAAGGCGAGGACCTCGGAGAAGAGGTGGTTCGAGACATCATCGATGGGCGGGGTCCGAAGCTCATGGACAACATATCAACCGATGAGATCACCCCGGGGTGGGTGTGTTTTCACTACGACCAAACCCTTGGCCAATACGCTTACGTCGGCTTGCGAGGCGGTCGGGTGCAGCCAGGGGACATCGCAGGGGGGGGCTTTCAGGCCATTGTGAGCGGCCAATCAAAGGGGTGCGGCTCTTCGCGCGAGCAAGCCCCATACAGCGAATTTGCTGCAGGCATTCGTTTCGTTTTTGCGCGAAGCATCGAAAAGATCTACGGCCAAAACTGCCAAAACATCGGGCTTTTGATTTCAACTGATTTCGAGCTTCTCCGGCGCTTGCTTCGAAAAGAGGCGATTCCCCTTGAGGAGTTCTTGCATGGCCTTGACCCGATAAGCAAAGAGATTGTCCGCGCAGGAGGGCTTTTCGCCTATAACCGTAAGCGCCTCGAAGGCACGCTGAGCCCGCCACCGATTCAGACCCGCTCGCGCCCCATGACCATGGTCGAGCACATCATCGCAGCGCACGCGGTGACGGATGCAAAGCGAGGTTGCCTTGGCGTCGAAGCGGTGCGGCCAGGCGATGCCCTCTTTGTGCGGACAGATGTGCGCTTTAGCCATGAATATGTGACGCCCATGGCCGAAGCGCTTTTTGTGGAGGCGCTTGGCAAAGATGCCAAAATCCGTGAGCCAGAGAGCGTGTTTCTTTTTCGCGATCACTTGACCTTTTTAGATGAAGTGATGAGCCCCAAACACCGGGCGATGGGGCTTCTTGAAAAAGCCAACCACCTGGCAGAGGCTCAAAACGCCTTTGCGCGCAAGCACGCTCTCAAACTGTACGGTGAACTGCCTCGCGGAGCTGACGGGCGTTCCCAAGGGTCTGAAGCGATCTGCCACAATGCCGTCCTTGAAGAAATCGCCTTGCCAGGTCAGGTGGTCGTTGGAAGCGATAGCCACACCTGCATGGCCGGTGCAGTGGGTGCCCTGGCTTTTGGGATCGGTGCAACTGATATGGCCAACGCTTGGCTGACCCAAGACGTGCGGGTGCGGGTACCGGAAACGCTGCGCATTGTCCTTGAAGGCCGCTTGGGTGAAGGGGTGACGGCCAAAGACGTGATGCTCCATCTTTTGAGCCAGCCCTTCTTCCGCACAGCCAAGGGAATCGGCAAAGTGCTCGAGTTTCAAGGCCCAGGTCTCGAGACCCTCCCCATGGACGAACTCGCAACCCTTACCAACATGGCAGTCGAGGCGGGAGGGTTTACGGGCATCCTCGAGCCCACAGAGGCGGTAATCGCCTATCTCAAAGAAATGCGAGGCCTTTCGGAGGAGGCCATCCGAAGCCGCATCGTTCGAAGCGATCCGAACGCTGAATACTTCGAGACCTTTGTGGTTGATCTCGCCAAAGTCCCCGTCATGGTTGCGACACCAGGAGATCCGCGAAACGGTGTGGACATCTCTGAGCTCAAAGAGCAAATCCCCATCAACATCGCCTATGGTGGCTCTTGCACCGGTGGCAAGCGAAGGGATATGGACCTCTACGCAATGGTCATCGCCAAGGCCTTGGCCCGGGGGAGGAGGGTGCCACCTCATGTGCGGGCTTTCATTCAGTTTGGGAGCCAGCGGATCCGCCGCTATGCAGAGGCCAAGGGTTATGTGGCGCTTTTTGAGGCCGCAGGGATTCAGCTCCTTGGCCCAAGTTGCGGAAGTTGTATTGCCGCAGGCCCAGGGGTGAGCACCCACCCTGACGAAATCACAATCAGTGCAATCAATCGCAACTTTCCTGGTCGCTCAGGCCCAGGGCGCGTCTACCTGGCAAGCCCCCTCACCGTTGCAGCAAGTGCAATTGCGGGATACATCGTTGATCCTCGCCGCTTTCTCGAAGAGCTCGATTGCGGAGGTTGGGTGTGAGCGCGACGCGGGAATTTGGTGAAGGTGGGTGTAAGGAAAAGGTGCAGCCGATGCATGCTCAAGTAAAGAGGTGGATCATTCTTTTGGTTTTCGTTGGGGCTTTGGGGCATGCAGCTGCTCAAGTGAAAGTCCAGGGCAAAAGGCCTGATTGTGTCAGCGTCCAGGCTTCGGCACGTTTTGATGGGGTGGGGTTTAGCCACTGGGTGATCCTCCAAAACACCTGTCCTTGGCCGGTCGAATGCCAGGTGTCAACCAATGTTGCTCCATCTCCAACCTTGGCCAGACTGGCTGCAGGTGAGCGGAAAGAAATCAACACCTTTTTGAGCTCACCGCCCTCAACCTTCGAGGCAAAAGTTGATTGCAGTCAGGTTGTGGAAAAAAAGATGCGCAGAAGGTGAATGAGGACACCAATTTGGGCCAAGCCCTCATGACCGGAATGGCCAAAGAATTAGCCAAAAAGTTCTTGAAAGAGGTCTGGGTGAAAGAGTTGAATTGCCTTTTCCGCATGGCTTTCCCACCCCCGATTTGAGGCAGGGTTGGCAGGGCTTGGGTGAGGGATCAAGGTGACCTTCGATGGGTTAAAAAGCTTCCTTATGCGCTCAAACACAAATTTGCCAACACCTATCACCCATGCAGGTTGGAGGCAATCGATCAAGGTGATGATGGAATGATCGCAAATCTCAAAGAGTTGGAAGCGTGCTTTTCCTCGAAGGCGATCAGGAGTGAGGTTGCGGCCATTGGCATCGAAGAAGGCAAGAGGACACCAGTTCCACACCAGCGCTTTTGAGAAGAAGGTGTGAGGGTTAGGGTGATGCTTGCGGATCCAGCCCCAAAAGCGCCTTCCTGAAATTTCAGGGCGTCGGCAGGCAAAACCAAGGACAGGGCGCTTAGGGTGTATGTGGGGTGGAGCACTGATTCGGGCGTTAATCCCAAGGTATTCCCGCACCATGTGGACATCACCAAAGGGGATCCCGCTTTGCACCATGCCAAAAGGGCCAGGGTTAAGCCCCACAAAGAGCACGCGTTTTGGTAGGGTGCCATAGCGTTCAAAATAGAGCACCCTCGCATGGTGGGCGTAGGTGAGAGGGTTATAAACGCAGGCCACAGGGGGGTCCCAGCGCAAATCAGAAAGAGAGGCGCTCAAGGCGCGGTCAAGCTCAACCAAGGGGCTCATGGCTCGAAGGTGTCAAAGCAAACCCGGGGGCGAGGGGCCTGGCTTGCGCCAATCCGCTCGAGGTGGGCCATCACTTGGAGCACCGTGGCTTCGTCCCAGGCATCTGCAATGAACTGAAGCCCAACGGGGAGGCCTTGGGAATCGGTGCCAACTGGGGCAGTGCCAGCAGGAAGCCCGCAGAGGTTTGCAATGTACACAAAGCGAGAGGCATCGGCGAGGGCTTTGGGATCGGCCATTCCTTCTTTGGCTTCGAGGTCTGAGATGGGAGGAGCTCCGCGGACTGTGGTCGGAAGGGCAAGCAGATCGACCTCGCGGAGGAGTGCAGCCACTTCGCGGCGGAGCCCAGCCCGAAGCCTCTGCGCATCGAGGTAATCATCGGCTTCAAAGGATTCCATCACCCGGCAGAGGAGGCGAAGGTCGGGGCCCAGGTCTTCCCAAGCGCTTTGACGCAATTCATAGAGGGCTGCGAAGGCTTCAAGGCCGATCGTCATGTATCCGATGGCTGTGGCATGGGGAGCAAATTCAAGGTTGACAGGAATGAGCTTTGCTCCCTCCGACTCGAGGGCGCGCAAGGCATCGCGGCATGCAGAGGCCACTTGCGCTTCGGCCGCATCGATTTCGTCTTCGAGGACACCGATCCGAAGGCCTCGAACGCCACGGCGCAAAGCACCCACCAGCCAGCCCCGATCAAAGCCAGGATTGCCATAGGTCCGTTCGTCTTCAGGATCCTCGCCGCTTGTGGCCTCAAGGAAAACAGCAAGATCGTAGGTCGTAAGCCCAATTGGGCCAACTTGGGCCATCGTGCCGCCAAATCCCGAGCCTGTTTGAGAAATCCGGCCGAAGGTGGGCTTGATTCCAAAGAGGCCATTGTAGGAGGCAGGGATCCGGATCGAGCCGCCCCCATCTGAGCCCAATGCCACTGGCACAAGGCGCGTGGCAACGGCCACTGCGGCCCCAGTCGAACTGCCTCCTGCAGCATGGCGGGGATTGATCGCATTGCGGGGAAGCACGCGCTGGGCAGAGACCCCAAGGGGCGACATGCCATATTCGGTCATAAGGGAATGGCCGAGCACGACTGCTCCGCCTTCCCGAAGCCAGCGGACCACCGTCGCGTCGCGTGCTGAAGGATTTGGAGGGCGCTTGAGGCCGAGCGTGGCCCCGCGACCCTCAATGTCGAGCTCTTCTTTGATGGGAAGGGGAACGCCGTCAAGAGGGCCCAAAGGACGCCCCTCGGCATAGCGCTTCGTGCTTGCTTCGGCGTCTCGACGCGCCTCCTCGGTATTGACAAAGAGCATCGGGTCCATCGAAGGCTGATGGTGGGCAAGGATCCGAATCCCATCAAAAACCCGCTCAACAAGAAGGCTTGGCGTCGTCCTTTTGCTTCGGAAGGCTTGGATCCAGGCATAGGCGCCCAACGTGTTCCAGCTGGTGGGAAGCGGTAAATCTTGGCTTGGCCGTGGATGGCTGCGCCGCGCCTGAAGGGGACGCACGTGAAGGGGTAAGGGACCTCGCAGGCGCTCAGGAAGGGCGCGGGCCGCTTCGATCCCGAGCTCCTTGCGCAAAAAATGCCCAAATCCACGGCGCAGAGGCCCAAAATCCAAAAGGCCAAGCAGCGTGTGCAGTGCGTTTCCAGAAAGGCGGGGAATTTCCCACTTCATCGCATTCTGACCCTCTCATCCAATGCGCGCAAGATCTTCCGCATCAAGCACAAGGGAGAGGCTTCTTACACTCGACTCAATCGAGCTCAGTCGGCTTGCTCCAGGAATGGGCACAACGCAAGGCGATTGCCTGAGGAGCCAGGCCAATGCCACTTCTTCGGGCGTGGCACCGTGCTTTTGAGCCACCGCACGAAGGGCAGGATCCTCCGAGATGAGCCTTCTGCCATGGGTTCCACCCACTGGTGCATAGGCCAAAAAAGCGAGGCCAAGCTCTTCACAGCGCCTCAGGGCCCCATTTCCAATCGCAAAGCGCCGATCCCGCACGTGGAAGCGGTTTTGAACACTCACGATTGGGGCGACGCGCATTGCCCGGTCAATTTCCTGGGCGTTGACATTTGAGAGGCCGATCGCTTCGATTTTTCCCTCCTCGCGCAATCGGGCAAGCTCTCCAACACTCTCTTCGATCGGTACCCGTGGATCAACAGCATGGAGCTGGTAAAGCGCGATGCGCTCGACACCCAGGGCTTTGAGGCTGCGTTCGCAGGCCTCCCGCAAGCGCTCTGGCCGCGCATCGACAACCCATTCTCCTCTTGGCCGGCGCAGGCCGCCTTTTGTGGCCACAACAACTCCTTTCGCGCTTTGCCCGGCTTCGGCAAGCGCTCGTGCAATCAAGCGTTCATTATGACCAATATCGCTGTCATCGAGGCAGTAGACATCCGCCGTGTCGATCAAAGTCACCCCAAGCTCGAGCGCCCTCCGAATCACCGCAATCGATTGCGATTCGGGCGGGCGGCCGGCGAGGGACATCGGCATGGCGCCAAGCCCAATGGCTGAAACCATGCGCCCGGTCGGGCCAAGCTGACGCTGAGGTAGGGTTTGCATCTTGCTCTCCAACCTAGAGGCCTTGGAAGGGCAGGCGCCCAACCAAGAAGCGATGCTTCGAATTTACAACTCCCACCCCCCTATGAAAAGCCCGCTACCCTATCCATGCGTGCATGGCCTGTCCTTCAATCATCCCACTTGACAATTCCCTCGAGCGTGGTAGTTAATTGCTCACTCCAGGGGTGGTAGTTAAGTTGGTTATAACGCCGGCCTGTCACGCCGGAGGCCGCGGGTTCGAGTCCCGTCCACCCCGCCGCCTCAAGGCTTTCCGTCCCAAATAGAGGTTCGGGGCCTAGGGCTCGACTCCTTTGATTGCTCTATCGCAGTGGAGTCTCCACACATCAAGGGTTGGGTCCGCTTCCGAAAGGGCTCTTAGTGCACAGGCTCCGAAAAATTCCTGTGCTCGCTTTTCAAGCTGTTTTTGGGTTTCTTGAAGCCCTTTGCAGGGATTACCACAACGGTCAAGCCCTTTGGACAGCACTTGGGCAGCATGAAGCAGCGTATGCCCCGAGATCGCAAAAATCACAGCACCAAGCCCCTCCTCTTTGGGCGGAAGCTCGCGCAAAATACGAAGAAGGCCTTGAAGACCACTTCCCAATTTCTCAAGCCATGTTGCCAACTCTGAGGGTGAGTGCGCTTGAGGTTCCTCCCAAATCGATTTGCAAGTTGTAAGGGCCTCGCTCAAGGCGGGGTCATCGGGCCGCACGCTCAAAGGAAGCTCAGGCAACTCCAGCGAAGCCAGGCGAACTGGCCTTTGGGAGTGCACATACCCAATTTCAGGCTCCCCTTTCAAGCGGCGTGTCGGGAAAGACGGAGCACCACCACACCCAAGGCAGGATGCCAAAGCGCCACAAAGAAGCCAAAGGCCTTGGTGACAGGGCATCCATTGTGCGCACGCATCAGACGACATCATCCCTTACGGGCTCAGCTTTGAGTGCTTTTGGCCTTCGAGTGGATTCCCTATGGATTCGAACGTGCGCAGTCCTCTATTTCTCTTCTGATTTCATCTGCCAACATGCACTTTGACAGATCCTCGTCATAATCCACCACGCACTCTTGAGAACATCTTGTTCTGATGCATTCCTTCGCTCTTCTGGATGCCATTTCTCTGCAGTTGAAGAAGTTCATAAGCTCAGTTTCGCGTGTGCCTTTATGTTTGTCATAAACTCTTTTTGCACAGGCAATCGCTTCCGAGTCGATTGCAAAGCGTTCTGCACATAGCAGAACAAGAGGAGGGGGGACATCCCTTGTCCTTTCCGAGCAGTCACACGCTGCTTGGGCAACTTCTATCCGCGCTTCAACCGCGCGATCGACGGGGTGGGTACTGCCACCACCTCCCCCACATCCAAGCATAAACATACACCAAAGAATGGAAGCCCAGCAAGCGTGATGAAGAAGTGGTCGAGCCATGACAAAGCAGTAGCAGCTCGACTGCGCCAATCAACCACGGTGGGCGGTGCAGATGCTCAGCAAATGGCAAGCTCTCAAAAATTGAGTTAGGGGTTAGAGGAACACACCTCAAACATTTGCGAGAATTCTTAGAGAGGCTCGGGACAAGTCGTGACCCACTAAACCAGGTTTAACACGCAATTGGAAAAACACATCATGGTTGAGGCAATTTGCCGCCTCGTCGGTTTTGGTGGACACATACTCTATCGTTGGCATATCGTTAGCGTCGGCTGGGCTTGGTGCATGCTGTGCACTTTATTGTGCATTCAATTTGCTAGGGATGGGGTCCATTTGACGAGTGCACTCTGCTGAGAAACACAGCGTTGGATTGGCCGCACATGAGGTTGGAGAGTTTTCTCAAGGATCAGGTGATCAACTGCATTCAATTTCCCGCCACACAACCGAATTGCGCCAATTCCAAAAACAAATGAAAAGGAGGTGCCTTCGGTGGTTTATCACGGCATGGCATCTGGTGGTCACAAGCGCCCTGTGTCAAGTGCTGGATAGGAACTTTAGCATTGACTCACGCACGCCTTGGGCTATAGGTGAAACACCCACACCTCCATGTGGAAGCGATTGGTGGTTGGAGTGATTCGCCTCTATTGGTTGTCTCTCTCTCCCTTGATTGGGGGGGTGTGTCGCTTTGCTCCAAGCTGCTCGCGATACACGGCGATTTGCATCGAACGCTTTGGGGTGCTGAAGGGGGGTGCGCTTGGTTTGCGGCGCATATTGCGTTGTCACCCTTTTGGATCCGGTGGCATTGATCCTCCGCCCGAACCAATCGCTTGGCCCAAAGAACCAAGGAGGCCATAACGATCAAGCCGAAATTCACGTGCTCTCAATTGACGACAATTGAAGATCTCCGATGACCAATGCGAGTTCCTCGTCACAACAGCGATCGCCCCTTTCGTCCCTGATCTGGGTGAGCCTCTTCATGCTTTTGATTTCTTCCTTTTCGTCGCTTTGGTGGAAGCCCCGGCCTAAGCAGGTTCGATCCCCTCAAAGCGCAGCCCCTTCTTCTGCAGAAGAAATCGCTTTGCGCCGTGCGGCCCGAAGCCATCGCAAGGTTTTGCTTTCTCTGCACGGCAGTCATTTCGAGGCTGGAATCGATAACCTGGGCGGGGGTTTGGTTTTTTACCGGTTGACAGATCCACGTTTCCGAAAAGGCGATGGAAAAGGCCATGAAGACATGGTCACCACCGAGCTTGAAGACTACCGCCCTTTGCGCGTGAGCATTGAGGGCGTTGCTTTGCCCCCAGACATCGTTTGGGAGGTGCGGGAAGCCACCGAAAAGGCGATCGCATTGAGGTGGGATGGAGATGGGGTGGAAGTGTACCGTCGCTTCGAAGTGGGGCGAGGGCCTTACCAGCTTTGGCAAACGATTGTGGTGCGCAACAAAGACACGAAAACGCGCACACTTCGGGTCCAAGTGCATGCATTCCACTATGTGAAGCGCTCCCTTGAAGACCCCGGCTTTTTGGGACTTGGTCAGCGGCCGATCTACGTCGCCCAAGGGCTTTGTCGCCACGGTGGTGAGGTCACCCGCAAGGCGAGAAATGATCTCTACCGTCCTCATGGCTATGGAGGAGGGATCGATTTTGTCGGGATTGAAAATCAATACTTTGTCCAAGCCCTTGCGCCTTCAGGGGTGGAGGCCGAACGCTGCGGTCTTTTTGCCGAGGACCGATACCAGATCGGTGCAAAAGAAGCCGATGGCACTTTGTTCGAGGGGCGGCTGCGCTTTCCTGTGGTGAGGCTTGAGCCTGGCCAAGAGACCCTTGTGCGGGTGCTTGCTTACATTGGTCCAAAGGACTGGCAGGCCCTCGAGCGAGCGGGTCACCACTTGCCTGAAGTTGTCAACCTCGGCGCATTTGCTGTGATTGCCAAGCAATTTGCACGGCTCTTGAGCGCCATCAACTCCAAAGTGGGAAATCTGGGCTTGGCAATCATTTTGCTCACTGTTCTTGTGCGCATTGCTCTTTTTCCCATTGTCGACCGACAGTTCCGCGCGATGGCGCCTTTGCGCAAGCTCAAGCCAGAGCTCGACGAAATCAATGCCCGCTTTGCCAACGATATCGAAAGGCGTCAAGCGGCCATCATGGACCTCTACCGCAAGCACGGCATCAATCCCGTCTCACCCATGCTTGGGTGTTTGCCAGTCTTTCTCCAGATGCCTATTTTCTTTGCACTTTACACGGCCCTAAGCACCCACATCGATCTCTATCACGAGCCCTTCATTGGATGGTGGCGAGATCTTTCGGCGCCTGACCCCTACTTCACCCTTCCGATTGCATTGACAGTTCTCATGCACGTGCAACAGCGCCTGGCTCCTTCTCAGCTCGATCCTGTCCAGGAGCGGATGCTTCTTTGGTTCATGCCTGCCATGATGGGCGTGTTCATGCTTTTTCTTCCATCTGGACTGGGCTTGTACATGCTCACAAACAGCGTTCTGTCTTTGGCTCAACAGCGCTATAACGAGTGGAGATGGCGCCGAATCGAGGCGCAAGAGCAGGCGAACTTACAAATGAACGAAAAAGGATTAACATCTCAAAAAGCACCTTCGAGCACTGCTCGTGGTTCTGTGACTTCAAGGAGAAGGTCCAGTGGCTGACAAATTCCGTGACGTAGAAGGAGCTCTTTTTTTCGACGAAGGCGAAGAGGAGAGCATCGAGGCCGCTGAAGCAGGAGGTCCGGGAGATGGCAAAGCAGAAGAAGCAAAAGCCTTCCTGGATGCTCTGCTCAGGCGAATGGGCATTGATGCCCAAGTCAGCATCCGAGAGGACGATGCCCGAATTGTGCTCGATATTTCCGGAAAAGATGCTGGCCGTGCGATTGGAAAAAAAGGGAGTACCCTCGATGCTCTGCAATTTTTGGTGAATAAGGCGGTCAATCGAAATGCATCCAAAAAAAGGTATGTCGTTCTCGATTCTGGTGATTTTAGAACGAGGCACGAAAACAAGCTGATTCAACTTGCTCAGCGCGAAGCAAAAAGGGCCCTTGAGACGGGCAAGATCATTACCCTTGACCCCATGCCTGCGCGTGATCGCAGGGTGATTCACCTTGCTGTTGCACAATTGAGCGGGGTGACCACCCAATCGAATGGGGAAGGGGAAGGCCGTCGTGTCCAGATCATTCCGGTGCAAGCCCGTGAGTCGACAAGTGAAAACAGGCGTCGGCTGCGAAAAAAAGCGAGTGGTCGCAGCGTGGACAAGCGAAAGAAGAAAAAAGGATTTGTTTGGGAGGATCGAGGAATTGAAGGGGAGAAAGCAGAATTTTCTCAGGACGATGAAGGTGTGAAGGAGTAAGTATGGGAGTCAAGCACACCATTCCCACAGGTCTCGATCGAAATCTCTCCAAGCGGGTCATTGACCACGCCATGGAGGCCTACCAAGCCCAGTTCGCAAGTTATAGACCGCGCTTTCGGTGGACTTCAGACTCGAAAGGAGAGTTTGGGTTTGAAGTGAAAGGGTTTTCGCTGGGCGGGGTGATAGAGGTACGTGACCATGCAATCGATGTCGAAATGGAGGTACCTCTCTTATTCCGGCCCCTCAAGGGCAAGGCAATCCAAGTGATCGAGCAGGAAGTCAATGTGTGGGTCGAGAAAGCGAAGCGCGGGGAGTTCATTTAGTTTGAAATGGAGTGCATTTTGTTTTGAAGCGGTTTGCATGAGGAGCCATGACGATGCGATTTGAGGGAACTTTTCCTGCTTTGGTGACTCCCTTTGCAGAGGGAGCGATTGACGAAGAGGCCCTAAGGGCGCTTGTCTCAAGGTGCACCGAAGGTGGGGTTGAAGGCTTGGTTCCTTGCGGGACGACGGGTGAAAGTCCTGCCCTTTCTCAAAAAGAGCATGAGCAAGTGGTGCGCATTGTGATTGAGGAGGCCAGGGGTAAGGTGCCTGTGATTGCTGGAGTAGGCACAGCTTCCACGCAGCGCACGATCGAAAATGCCCAAGCGATGGAGCGCCTTGGGGCCGATGCCCTCCTCGTCGTTTGCCCCTACTACAACCGGCCGACGCAGGCAGGGCTTTTGGCCCACTTTCGTGCCGTTGCCCAAGCGACGGGCCTGCCCATCATCCTCTACAACATCCCTGGAAGGACAGGGGTGGATTTGGCGCTTGAAACCCTCGAGCAGCTTGCGGAACTCAAAAACATCGTTGGAATCAAAGAAGCAACGGGAAATGTCCTTCGAAGCCAGGCCATTGTGAGGGCCTTTGGCGATCGCTTCGTGGTTCTCTCGGGTGACGATGCGCTGACCCTGCCCATTCTTGCTGTTGGTGGAAAGGGCGTGATCAGTGTGACCGCTAACCTTCTTCCCCGTGAGACTTCGGAAGTCGTGCGCCTCTGGCGCAAGGGTGCGGTTGAAGAGGCCAGACAGCTGCACTTGAGGCTTCTTCCCGTGCACGAGTCCCTTTTTATCGAGACCAATCCTGGCCCCATCAAGGCGGCCCTTGCTGATAGAGGATGGATCCGTCCTGAGATTCGGCTGCCTCTTGTGTGGCCTGCGCCTTCGACAGTGGAGCGAATTCGGAATGCGTTGAAAGGAGCGGGGCTTGGATGAGTGAGCTCAGGATTGGCGTTTGGGGAGGAGGAGGCCGCATGGGGCGTGCGCTTATCCGCGCCGCCTCTGAAGCCAATGACATAAAAATTGTGGGTGCTTTCGACCGCCCAGAAGCCGAAGGGCTGGGCAAAGACGTCGGGCTTTTGGCAGGGATCGGTCCGATTGGCATCCCCCTTCGTTCTGGTCTTTCGGATGAAGCCTTCGATGTGATCATTGACTTTTCATCGCCTCAAGGGACGGCCACCCTCCTTGAAAACGCCCGAAAGCGAAAAATTCCACTGGTGATTGGGACCACAGGGCTCGATGCAGGGCTCGAAAGCGCCATTCGAGAGGCCGGACGGGAGTTGCCAATTGTCCTTTCGCCCAACATGAGCGTGGGTGTGGCAGTCCTTTTGCACCTTGCCACCCAAGGAGCCCGCCTGCTTGGGGCTGATTTTGATATCGAGATCGTCGAAATGCACCATCGCTTCAAGGCTGATGCGCCAAGCGGAACGGCCCTTGCCCTCGCCAAGGCGTTGGCTGAGGTGAGGGGGTTGGGAAATGATGCACTGCGCACAGCTCGCGAAGGGCGTGTGGGGCCGCGCCCAAGAGAGGAACTCGGTGTGTTTGCAGTGCGAGGAGGCGACGTGGTTGGTGAACACACGGTTTTGCTCATGGGCTTTGGAGAACGCCTGGAGCTCACGCACCGTGCTTTCGATCGCATGCTTTTTGCTTGGGGGGCCTTGCGAGCTGCCCGCTGGGTGGTTCGCCAGGCGCCTGGCTGCTATGGAACGCGGGATGTGTTGGGGCTCGGTGCGCAAGGTAACCCTTGACGAATTTGCGAAAAGCAGGTTTAGGTTCCGCTTTGTGGGTGAAAGGGTGCGAACCGCTCTGGTTTTTGCTCAGTTCACGCTGTGCTTTTTTTTGTTTTCGTGCGGGGGAGCACAGCCGCGGGCGATCGATGAGTCCCGCGATGTTGATCCCTTGGCCTTAAGGCCGCGTCGAGCTGCTGAGATTCCTCTTGGTTTGGTTGGGACTTCGTGGCGGTGGATCGGGGCAAGTTGCACTGAAGGAAGGCTTGATCTCGCTGCGCGTGGCTACGAGGCAACCCTCCGGATCGAAGCAGAGGGCAATGGCCTGCTTCTCATCAGCAATCAACTCTTTGGCGATGTTGGCTGTAGGCGCACGGTGCTTCAGACCTTTATGCCACCGCCCGAGCCTGGAGAGCTTTTGACTGAGGAAGTGGCCCGGGTGACCATTCCCTCAGATCCAGCCTGCTTTGGCCAACCTGAACCTCCACGCCCTGGCGAGATTCGGCGCAATGGCCAAAACCTCGAGGTTCTCGTCCAACGCTCGCGGTGGTGCAACGGATTTGAGGTGACGATGCTTTATGAGGCTGCTCCCCCCCTGCCCTTGAGCAACGAGGAAATCGCTCGCCTTTATGTGGCCCATTTCACAAGGGGAGACGCAGAGCGGATTGCCCGGCTCTTTTCAGAAAGCGGTGCTTTTCTTGAGTCCTTCACCGTGACCCGGAGTGGCGAGCCCTACCGCCATGAAGGGCGTGAAGCCATCGAGGCGTGGCACCGGGCTGCTTTTACTGGAGTTCCGTGGCGTGCGATGCGCATCCTCGCTTTTGAACCTGGTTCAACTGAACAGCAATTTTCCATCCGTTGGGAATACATGGATCCGCGCCTCGGGGAGCCTCTCAAGGGGAAAATCCTTTTCACCATTGCAACGGGAGAGATTTTTGAAGCCCGTTTTGAGCTTGATACGCAGGCTCGTCTGGCCGAAGTGAGGGGAAATTAGTTTTGGGGCAGAGTGTGCACTTGACCTCAAGGATAAACTGGGGGGCCGAGTGCTCGAGCACCATGCGATTCACGCTCGATCCCTTCGGCAAGAGCTTTGCGGTGCCAAGCCTTTGAGCGAGCACCACGATTGCTTGAGCAATGGCGCGGGGTTGAACACATCTGGATCAGCATCATCACGCGCGGCGACAACACAAGATTGCGGTCAGGGGCTCGAGACGAGCTTCCGAGTTCCTTTCGCGAGTGCAAGCTTGGTGAGTTTGATTTCAGGCGCTTCGGCGAAACCACTTGCGGCGCTTGATCACGCTGCGGGCCAGATTGCCATGGTTGGATCGGTGGGGCTTGGCCAATGGTCTGAAATTGCTTTTTCGAATTTAATGGCTGTCTCGTGGCTTTTTGAGCATCCATGCGGGCACGCTTTCTTCTGCAACTCGATGAACAGCGCTGAGCCAAGCATGCCTTTTTTGGAATGGGTTTGGGCGTGAGGCAGCGCATCAAGCTTTGCTCAAGGAATGGGTTTTGGGTGGCTTCAAGTTTCCTCTCGCAAGGGCTTGGCGCGATTCCTTTTGTTTTAAAGGCCTTCTTGAATGGAGTGGTGACCAAAACCCTGCTTTCAAGCCTGCACTCTGCTCAAAAGTGCGCAGCCGAGCCCTTTGAAAGCCCCTGATCGATCACATTTTGGGCACTGAGGGGCGGTGCATGCTTTTGGCCAGACCAAAGCTTAAGCCAAAGGCTCAATCGACCTCGAGTTGAGAAGGAAGCAAGAGGTGTGCTTTCTTTTTAAGACCACGGCGCAACGAGGAATCCGTGCGCCTTCCCAATTTCCCCTGGAGAGGACCTTCACCTCGATCGTTTGGGAAACGCAACACAGCGAGGCAAAAGGTGTAGCCTAACCCCCTCCGAGCCTGAACCTGATCCTACCTAAGCGAGCCTGCAAGGGCCGCACTGAAGATTTGTCCTTCAGAGAGGTTTGGGTCCTCCTTGTTTTCACATCCGCTCAACAATTAGGGCGATGCCTTGACCTCCGCCAATGCACGCAGAGCCCACGCCATAGCGAAGAGCACGGCGGCGCAAGGTGTAGATGAGGTTGGCTGTGATCCGAGCTCCGCTTGCGCCAAGGGGATGGCCGAGGGCAATTGCACCGCCATTCACGTTGGTTCGTTCAGGGTCAAGGCCCAACTCTTTTTCCACGGCCAAAAATTGGGCTGCAAAGGCCTCATTAATATCAAAAAGGTCGATGTCTTTCATCGTCAAGCCAGCGCGCTCGAGGGCCAAGCGGATGGCGGGAGCAGGACCAATCCCCATGATCGAAGGCTCAACACCGGCAACTCCCCACTGAACAATGCGCGCGAGAGGTGCG
>JANWYL010000140.1 GCA_025056955.1 Sandaracinaceae bacterium
TTGCCATTCAAGCGCCCATCCCCTTTCTTGAAAAAACCGTGGGTATCGGTGAAGTTGATGTGACAACAGATGCGGAAAACCCATTTGGTAACTCTGGTTCAACTTCCGGAGAATGGCGGATTGGGTGGCGCAATTCTTCAATCAGAGACATCGAGTGGGGGGGTGCGGTGGGGACAGGAACAGCTTCCGGGGTTGGTGCACCGATCTTTCGCGGTGTCCTTTGGGCCTCATGGCTTCCTCGAGTGCATGACAAAGATGGTGATGGAATCGTTGATGAAAAAGACGAATGCATCACCTTGCCAGAAGACATGGATGGTTTCGAAGATCAAAATGGGTGTCCAGAGCCAGACAACGATCGCGATCTGGTGCCAGACATCGATGATCGTTGCCCCAACGAAGCTTCCGAAGAAGGGCGTGACCTCGATGACGATGGGTGCACGGATCCATTGGTCGATAGCGATGGCGATGCGTTGGAAGACAGAGATGACAACTGCCCACAACAACCAGAAGACCCCGACCAATTCCAAGACCAAGACGGATGCCCAGACCCAGACAACGACAATGACACCATCCCAGATGACTCCGACCAATGCCCACAACAACCAGAAGACCCCGACCAATACCAAGACCAAGATGGATGCCCAGAGATCGACAACGACCGGGATGGGGTGCCAGATGCCTTTGACCGTTGCCCAGACCAGATGGAAAGGTGGAATGGTTTTGAAGACGAAGACGGTTGTGATGACCGGGGGGGGCGCCAACGGTGGAATCGAGAGGGAAGTGATGCAACCCGAGGGGAAGAGGGCACTTCTCAAGCGATGAGATGGCGGGCATCCTTTGCCGTCCGAGGCAATCGGCTCTCGCGAGGGACTGAGGCGGCGATTGAACAGCTGCGAGGTTTGCTGATCGCCGCTTTTCCCAGGGAATGCGTGCTGAGCATCGGGTGGAAAGAAGACAAAGCCCAGCTCATCGAAACACTCAAAGAGCGCCTTCAAGGGCTTTTGTCACGCTTTAAAGCAGAAAGCATTCGCTTCGAAGTGGAAAGAAGCGATGCGCTTCCACCCAATCAAGCAGAGCTTCGCTGCGATGCCCAAACAAGCCCACCTTTTAAGCCTGTCACGCTTCTTGCTCCCCACAGCGCAAAATTCGGCCCCCTCTTTCCTCAAATCGCTTTGCCACGCATTGGCGAAGGCACTCTTGCGGAATCAAAGGCGGATTCCAAAGACAAGGAATCGAGCGATTCGGCAAAGGTAGAAGGGGGGAATTGACAAAAAAAGCAAAAGCAGGCATTGAAGCCCATGGACATGCTTGGCTCCGGCCACCCTCATAGGGCTTTGCTTGCCCGGTTTTGGTTGCTCTGGGTGGCCACGTTGTGGCTCTTTGGGAAAGCGCTGGGCGCAAAGGCGCAATCTGGAGGGGATTTGGGGTCTGAAGCAGCCTTGATTGAGCTTCTGGAGGGGAGCCGAGACTTCCGGGTCAGGGTGCGTGCGGCCTTGGCGCTTGGAAGCAGGGGAAACAGAGGAGCGGCCCCAGCACTCGCTCGGGCCCTTGGAGATCCGCATCCAGCCGTGCGGGCTGCTGCTTGCGATGCGCTTTCACGCATCGGCGGGCCGCTCCAACTTCCAGCGCTCCGCGCCCGCCAACAGGATCCAGAAGCCTCGGTCCGGCAAGCCGCAGAGCGGGCGATTGCGGCAATCGAAGCCAAAATCGCCACCGCTTCTCCATCGCCACCCGCATCTCCGCCGCCTGCCTTCCCATCTCCCCCTCCTGCCCTCCCCTCCTCTTTCCACGTGCCTCCTTGGCATCTGGTGCGCGCTGTCGTGGTGATGGGAAGTAGCTCCGATCGCAGCCCCCAGAACCAAGCTGCGTTCCTTGCCTCCGCCTTGAGGGAAGAGCTTGCCACCCTGAGCCGAACGCTCACCCAAGTCAGGTTTTTTGAGGCTCCCCCTCAGGCCGGAGAGGAACGCGAAATATCGCGCAAAGGCGTCCAGCGCTATCGCATCGATGCCTCGATCCAGCGCCTTGAGCGTGTCGAAGGTCCAGGCATCCGATGCGAAGTCTCGCTGCTTCTTCTTGAAGATCCCACTGCCAATCTCCGTGCAGCGTTTCGCGGTGCGGCGACCGTTATCGAACCCCCTCCGCCTCGAAGCAGCCCTCAAGCCCACGAGCAAAAGCTCGTCGAGCTTGCAATCCGAAGCGCGACCAGGTCTGCATCGCTCCAATTGGCCCGCTTCTTTCCAAAGCGCTAGTGTTTTTCGAGCTTCCAGTCGAAAACCGCAGAGGCAGGAATGCCCATCGCCCTGGCCAAGCGGTGGATTGTGTCAAGCGAAGGCATGTGCTTTCCTGCTTCGAGGCGAGCGATGTTTGGGCGGTGAATGCCACTTCTGCGGGCCAGTTCCGCTTGCGTCAAGCCTGCTGCCAAGCGCAGGGCCTTGAGGCGGGCGCCAAAGTGATCGCCACCAAAAGGTTCGGCGTGTTTTGCGCCCTCAAAGCCACCTGGCATACAGTGCTTTTGGGCAAGCTCCTCTGCATGGAGGGGAAGGACACGCCCGCTTGCAAGCACAACCTTTGCGCTGTGCGCTGATGGATCAATGGTGATATCGACAATCTCCGAACCATCGTCCTCTTCTGTGAGGGGGCGTTGGAGCAAGAAAGCAGAGGCATTGGCCAAAAGCACGATCAAGCCATCCCCACAAGGCGAAAGGGTGAGGTACTCGAAGCGGGTGCGCTTGGGTTCGAGCATGCGCATCAATCGCGAAAGCACACGCTCATGCTCGGCACGGCTGCGGCCCACCCGCATCTCACAGATGTCATCAAGGAGGGGCCAAATCCCCTCAAAGCGAGGGGACTCAAAAAGCACTGCGGGTGGTATGGCCATGCTTCGGCAAAAGGCGAGCTGAGTGAGCAGCTCATCCTCATCCAAGCCCTCTGCCTCCCCATCAAAAAGCACAGCACAAAAGCGATGAAGAGCAAAAGGCGCTTCCGCTGGAGCACAAGGGCGCGTGGTGATGGAAGAAAAGCGCCGCAGGTGATTCTCAAAAAAAATGTTGCGATCACTCACCAAAATCAATTCCATTTCCGCGTTCCCTGAAAAGAAGCCATCTTGTCCTAGGGGAATAGACTTGCCCCATTTTGTGCAACCTTGCGCGCCCCACCTACCTTCGAATCACCTTGTACAAATCCAACCATCCCATCTTCAATTTCAACCAAGCCCGCAAAAAGGTGAATCCATGGCCCTCACGAAGGGAACGAGAAGCTGAGTAATCAGCAGGGGTTCTTTTGGCACAAAAGCCCCTTTTGACATAGCAATTGGGTAAGCAGACCTTCCCCATTTCAAACCTGAAGGAGTCACCCCTTGACGAGGAGGGGGGCTTCAACCAAGTGCCTCCCCAACAATTCCCCAACGTGAGTGCCATCTGTCCAGCCAAAGCAGAAGAGCGCTCGGCTCACTTTTTGGCCTTCTCTTGGCCCTTGGCGCCCGTTGTTCCCTTGGCCTGGGTAGGGGCGGCTTTCGCGCTCGCTCCAGAAGGAGCTGCCTGGGCCTGAGCCCCCTCGGCTCCCTGCTGCTCAGCAGAAGCTTCTTTCTCTTTGCTGGTCACCGCCACCAAGGTTTGCTCGGGCGGGAGCCCCACACGCACACCCTGAGGAAGCGAGAGGTCCTTAACCTGTATGCTTTGGTTGATCCCTAGACCCGTCACGTCGACAGAGATTGCAGGTGGAATCGCCTCGGGAGGCCCCACAATTGGCAGCTCGTGATAAACTTTCTGAATGGTACCTCCTTCAATCACGCCTTTGGCCCGGCCTGTGACCTGAAAGGGCACTGAGGTGCGAATGGGTCGCCCCAATGCGACCGAGTAAAAATCAGCGTGCAGCAGCTTGCGGCTCAACCGATCGAAGCTCACGTCGCGAACCACCGCAAGCTCTTTCCGACCCTCCGGAAACACGAGCTCAACCAATTGGTTGCGGCCATAAATCCCGCTGATTGCAGAAATCACGTCCGAAGGGTGCACCTTGAGACTGAGTGCTCCCCTTCCAGGACCATAGAATACCGCTGGGATCAAGCCCTGGAGTCGGAGCTGATGTGAAGGCCCTTTTCCTGTTTCTTTTCGAATTTCCACTTTAATGGTTTTCACTTCCATGCCTGACCTCAACTTCAAACGAAAAGCGAGCTCACTGAGTCACTGTTGTGAATCCGCTTAATGGCCTCGCCAAACAAGGACGCAACCGAAAGCACAGTAAACTTGCCACTTTCCCGCGCTGCTTTGGAAAGAGGAATGGTGTCAGTCACGATGACCTCCTCAAGAGGACTTTCTTGGATGCGCTGAAGCGCTGGACCAGAAAGCACAGGATGGGTCGCCACTGCCCACACCCGCTTTGCCCCCCTCTCCACCAACGCCCTCGCCGCATTTGTGATTGTGCCAGCTGTGTCGATCATGTCGTCAACGATGATGCAGTGCCGGTCACTCACATCCCCGACAATATTGACCACTTCGCTCTCGTTGGCTCGGGCCCTCCGCTTGTCGATAATGGCAAGATCAGCCTTAAGCCGCTCGGCGTAAGCCCTGGCCCTCTCCACCCCGCCGGCATCGGGAGAAACAATCACGCTTCCAGGCTCCACGCGAGGGCGCAAATACTCCAAAACCACAGGCAAAGCAAAGAGGTGATCAAAGGGAACATTGAAAAAACCCTGAATTTGACCGGCGTGCAGGTCCATCGACACAACCCGAGAAACGCCGCTCGTTGAAAGCAAATCGGCCACAAGTTTTGCGGTAATTGGAGTGCGGGGAGCCACTTTGCGGTCTTGACGGCCATAGCCGTAGTACGGAATCACTGCCGTAATTGAACCAGCAGAAGCACGCTTAAGGGCGTCGACCATCACAAGGAGTTGCATCAAGTGATCGTTCACTGGCGCACAGGTTGGCTGGACGACATAAACGTCAACCCCCCTCACGTTTTCCTGAATCTCCGCAAATACCTCACCATCCGAAAAATTTGAGATTTTACATCGCCCAAGGGGAATCTCGAGATAGTCAGCGATTTTTTTTGCAAGCTCTGGATTCGCATGACCTGAAAACAGGCAGAGCGACTTGAACACCTTCATCATCCTCCTCCCAAATTGTGCACCTCTCTTGTCTACAAAACAGGGGCGCCCTGCAACTCCTTCCCGACAAACCACCAAACCAAGGGTGAAGGTGAGTAGCAAGCCATTCGCAATTTGTCAAAGGTCTCTTCCCATAAAGCTCTAAGCCCCGCATCCTTCCACCAAAGGTGGCCAGCCTGCAACAAATGGGTCAAATTGCAGTGAAATGTGGCTCATCGCAGGGCTTGGCAATCCGGGGCATGAATACGCCCGCACGAGACACAACGTCGGCTTTATGGTGCTTGAAGAGCTGGCCAGGCGTTGGAACGCGTTGCCTTGGAAAGAGCGCTTCTTGGGCCTTTCGGCCCATGCCTCGATTCAAGGAAAAGAAGCGCTGCTCCTTCAACCCCTCACCTACATGAATCGGTCGGGGGAATCAATCCAAAGGGCAATGGCGCACTTCAAAATCTCGAGAGGGGAATTGCTTGTGATCCACGACGAAATCGACTTGCCCTTGGGAACAATCCGGATCAAGTTGGGTGGAGGCGCCAACGGGCATAACGGCTTGCGTTCGATCATTGCCCTTTGTGGGGGGGCTGACTTTGTAAGGATACGGCTAGGAATTGGTCGTCCTCCAAGTGGTTCAGTGGAAGCATGGGTGCTTGGAAAATTTCAAGAAAGCGAGCTTGCACATCTTCACAACATGCTAGACTTGGCGGCCCAAGCTGCTGAGAGCGTGCTTCTCGAAGGTCCAGAAAAAGCTCAAAACCGCTTCAATGGCCTGAAGCGGGTGGCTCTACGGCCTGAGGAAGCATTCTCGTCAGCCAAAACCCATAAGTGAGAATGCCGATGAATCACACAAGCTCCGTTTACCGTTCGGCCCGAGAGTATGAACTCGTCTACATCTTACAGCCCGATGTCGACCCGGACGAAGCGGATCGCATTGCCTCAAAAATCCAAGAGGTGGTGGCCCGACTTGGCGGCAAAATCACCAAAGTGGATCAATGGGGAAGTCGCCGCCTCGCGTATCCAATTCGGAAGTACAAGCGTGGGATTTACATCTATCTCAAAGTTGCAGGGTATTCTGACCTAATCCCTGAGCTTGAACGCCACCTCAGAAATTCGGATGCTGTTCTGCGGTACCAAACCATCAAGCTAAGGGATGGAGTCGATCTCCAAAAGCTGGCCGTCAGCCCCGAGGAAGTGAAGTTTGAACGGGTCACGCCAGTGCTTGAAGAAGAACCTGAACCTACGCCAGAAGAGCGTTTAGGTGTGATCCAGAGAACTGAACAGAGCGAAGAAGTTGGAGAAGAACCCGAAGAAGGGGAGGCTGAAGAAGCTGTAAAAGAAACAGAAGAGGAAAAAGCAAACACCGAAGAAGAGGGATGACTTTTTGCGCTAAGTGCTTCATTTTTGTGGGGAAGCGTATGGAAAATGAAACTCTCGAAAAAGAAGAGGGAACCAACGTCGCTGAAGATCGCAATAACCGAGCCAAGTCCTTGCCACTTGATCGCAAGCTGCCATTAGGACCCAAGAAAAAGTTGCCCGCTTTCGTGTTGGACCCTGATTTCAGCTTTGACTACAAAGACCCAGCAACGCTCAAGCATTTTCTCACTGAACGAGGGAAAATTTTGCCCCGGCGAATCAGTGGCTTGAGCGCAAAGCAGCAAAGGCAGCTGGCTTTGGCAGTGAAACGTGCCCGAATCCTGGCGCTGCTTCCTTTCACAGTGGTCTAATGAATACTCAGTGAGGTAAACGATGGCTTCTTACGTCCAAGTCATTCTTCAAGAAAACATTGAAAAACTTGGGCAAAGCGGAGATGTGGTGCGGGTGAGGCCTGGCTACGCCAGAAACTACTTGGTTCCGAGAGGGCTTGCGCTTTTGGCCACGAAGGGGAACCTTGCACGAATAGAACAGCAAAAGCAGGCCGCCCTGGCCCGTGCCAACAGGCTTCGGAGCGAAGCAGAGTCTTTGGCAAAGCGCATCGAAGAAGCGGTTGTTGAAATTCCGATGCCAGTTGGAGAAGGAGGTCGCCTCTTTGGTTCGGTCGGAACAAAGGACATCGCCGAGGGCCTTCGCCGCCAGGGGATTGATGTCGACCGCAAAAAGCTCGTGCTTTCTGAGCCGATCAAGAGCCTTGGTGAATATGAAGCCCAAGCAAAGCTTGGGCAGGGAGTTGTGGCCAAAATCAAGGTGCGGGTTGTTCCTGCCTCCTCACCCCAACAAGGTTCAGCACGACAGTGAAGGGGTGTGGCCCAGCGTCATTTGCGCTGGATCTTGATTTTGGCTTTTGTTCGAAAGTGCGCTTGGGCCAAGGCCTCGCGGGCCATCTGCTGAAGCTCGCGATCGGCAAGGGACCGAACTTGGAGTGTCAAAAAAGGAGCGAGCAAATTTGGATCGATCGCAAGCAAACGTTCCATGGCTTTTTTGGCAAGCCCTCGGTTTTTGGTCCCAACGTAGACGAAAGCCTGGGCGCGGGCGATGAGAGGCACCAGTTCAGCCACTTCAGGTGAGTCGATGTCGATTGGGTCAATAAGCGCCTTTGCCTCTTTCGCCTTTCCACTTCGTGCCCATGTTTCTGCAACAACTGCAGCATACATGGCCTTTTGCTTCGCTGTGGGAGCCTGGTCAGGCTGGATTTCGTTGGCAACGATCCGGGCTTCCTTGAGGCGTTGTGTTGCCAAATAAAGCAAAACCAGGTTTGCTCGGATGTCATCGCGGATGAGGGGATCCGCAGTGCCAATCGGGATGCTCTCAAGCAATGCGATGGCTTCTTCAGGATTTTCTTTAGCAATCAGCTGGGCACGAGCCAGGGTTTTGAGCGCATCCCCGCTGCTTTCTTTGGAGAGCTGCTCCAAGGCAGCCTTCCGACCCTCCTCATTTGTTGCAGCCT